>JAVBTU010000390.1:0-5418 GCA_031556015.1 Thermoguttaceae bacterium | reverse complement strand
ATGTACCAAGAAGAGCGACTTCATCAAATCACCCAGCTTCTCAAACAGAAAAAGAGTCTGTCCAAGACGGAAATCATGAAAGCCTTTGGCATTTCAAGGGATACGGCGCGTCGAGACATCGTTTCGCTTGTCGAACAGGGCATGGCGATTCGAACGCATGGCGGTATCGCTCCCGTGGAAATCCAATTGGAGGTGCCTTCCTACAGCAAGCGGGCGACGCTCAATCAGGAAATCAAGAAAAAACTGGCGAAACAGGCCGCCGTCCATCTGACCCAGCATCAAGTTTGCTTTTTCGATGAGTCGACGACGATTCTGGAACTTTGCGATTACGTGCCGGACGAACTGGACGTTTATACCCACTCCCTCGATAATATCGAACGACTTTCCGGCAAAAACTGTACTATCCGTTCGCTTGGCGGAAAGCTGAATCGGAAGCACCGCTTTTTTTACGGTACGGATACGATTTCGCAGATCGAGCAAATCCGCTTCGATGCGGCTTTCCTTGGGACTTGTTCCATTACACACGACGGTATCTACATCGGCGAACATGAAGACGCCGCGATCAAACGCAAGGTCGCGGAGCGTTCGAACCTGATCTATGTGCTTGCGGACGACAGCAAATTCAACGCGCCGGGAAATTTTCGTTGCATTTCGTTGGACAAAGTCGACACGATCATCACGAACAAAAAACCGCCGAAGGATTTGATGCAATTTCTCGACAAAAGCGGCGTATCATTGGAAATCATTGAGGAATAACAATGCAACCCGAACTCATACGGAACTTAGCGGAAAAAGATGCCAAGTCATGGTATCGGCTTTCGCTCGCATCGTTCTATTTTCTGCACGGATTGGTCTTCGCAAGCTGGGCGTGTCGCATCCCGGACATCAAAACCGCCTTGGGAATGAGCGACGGCGTTCTCGGAGCGATGCTGTTTTTTCCACCGGCTGGTCAACTGGCAACGATGACTCTAGTCGGTTGGTCTGTCGGAAAATTCGGCAGTCGGGCCATCATCATCCTCGCGGCGACGCTTTATCCCTTGTGCCTTTTGCTGTTGGGATTGGCGGCTTCGACGTGGCAACTGGCGCTCGGGCTTTTTCTGTTCGGAATTTCTTTGAACTTCTCGAACATTTCCATCAATGCCCAGGCCATCGGCGTGGAGCGGCTGTATCGGGGACGGAGCATCATGGCGTCGTTTCACGGTATTTGGTCGCTGGCCGGTTTGACGGGCGGCATCCTTGGAATGATACTCGTTGCTTGCGGCATCAGCCCGATCGCTCATTTCATGCTGGTCTATGGTATCGGCTTGGTCATTCTTTTCAGCATGAAAGGAACGATGTTGCCGAGAGACGGAAAGATGCCGCAAAGCAAGACAGGTAACGAAAACGCCGGGCAGCGGGCATGGGTTTGGCCCGACCGTTATCTTCTGATGCTCGGCCTGATCGCTTTCGGAGCGATGGCTTGCGAAGGAACGATGTTCGATTGGAGTAACGTCTATTTTGAAGACGTGATCCACCCTCCGAAATATCTTTCCCGCTTGGGCTATGTCGCGGCGATGTTCTGCATGATGTGCGGACGATTCACCGCCGACGGCATGATCGCCCGATTCGGCGTGGTGCGTATCCTGACGGTTTCCGGCATCACCATCGCGTCGGGCTTGTTCACGGTCGCGCTGTTTCCGTTTCTCGCGACGGCAACCTTGGGATTCATGTTGATTGGCTTCGGCGTTTCCGCCGTGGTTCCGATTGCGTACAGTTTAAGTGGTCGGTCGACGCTCATGAAATCGGGTGCCGCCATCGCTGTGGTGTCAACACTCGGAATGATGGGCTTCCTGCTCGGCCCGCCGATCATTGGATTCGTCGCCGAACTGCTTAACTTACGTTGGTCGCTCGGAATGGTCGGTTTTGTCGGATTGCTTATCGCAGTGTTTGCACACATGATTTCACGCGACGTGAAAACGCCGAAACAGGTCGAAGAAAAGTGCCACTGTTCCGGTCCGTTGCTTGACACGAAAATAACCACGGGAGCGTAAACCGTGGGGCGTCTGCCGTTCACGGCAGTCGGATAATATTAACAATTTACTTGGAGGAAACCATGCTTCGATTTTTTGCTTTCGCACCGTGCCTCTTTTTCGCAACACTGACCGTTTTCGCCGACGAACCTTCCAAGAAAATGCTGGACAAGGTTCAAAAACTCAAGGCGAAAGGCATTCCGTTGATCGATTACCATATTCATCTTCGCAACGACATGACCGCCGAGAAAGCCTACGATTGGGAAAAGAAGAGCGGCATTCAGAGCGGTGTTCTGGAGAACCACGGTCGTGGTTGGCCGTTGTCGGATAACGATAAGATAACAGCTTTCATCAAGAATGCCCGACGTTTTCCGCTTTTGGTCGGCATCCAAGTCAATGACCGCGACTGGTATAAAACAATCGACAAAGAAGTTCTTGCCGAACTGGATTATGTTTTGGCGGATACGTTGCTCGTGCCGGACAAAGACGGAAAACCCGAATGGATTTGGGGTGAGAAAGGATACAAGACGGATGATCCGAAACGTTGGTTCGAACATTACTTCAAGCATTGCATGACCGTTGTCAATGAGCCGATCAATATTTTCGCCCTTGCGACCTATCTCCCGGTGAATCTTGAGCAGCATTACGACGAATTCTGGACGCTCGAACGAAAAACGCAATTGATCGACGCGGCCATCAAAAACAACGTGGCCTTTGAAATCCAGCCGACGCAGAAATATCCCAAGCAGGATTTCATCGATCTTGCCCGACAAAAAGGCGCGAAGCTGACCATCGGACGCAATAATTATGACGGCAGGAAAAACGAGATGATTCCTCCGCTGGAAGCATTGGAACGGCTTGATGTCAAGCCGAACGAGATGTTTGTTCTCCCGGAGAAATAGACCGCTATTCGAAACGAATATTCTTCGTGTCCCAATCAGGACGTCGACATAATTGCAGCAAGATAAACACCAATAGGATGGCTTGACATGACCGAAAGAGAGAAAATGGAGAAGGGTTTGCTCTATGACGCGAATTTCGATCCCGACATACTCCGATTGCGTGAAGAATGCAAGGACAAATGCTTTGCATTTAATCAACTGAAACCTTCGGATACAAAAGGGCAGAAGAAAATTCTGACGAAATTGTTGGGTAAAACGGCGGAGCCTTTTACCATTATCGCACCTTTCTATTGCGATTATGGCTGCAATATCGAAGTCGGCAAAGGCTTTTTTGCCAATCATAATCTTGTGATTCTCGACGGGGCAAAAGTTGCTTTTGGAGAGAACGTCTTTATTGCTCCCAATTGTTGTTTCTCGGCGGCAGGCCATCCGCTTGATATAGAGCAACGAAATGCGGGCTTGGAATTCGCCTACCCCATCAAGGTCGGAAACAACGTTTGGATCGGTGCGAACGTGGTGGTTTTGCCCGGCGTCACCATTGGAGACGGCACGGTAGTCGGGGCCGGAAGCGTTGTCAACAGGGATTTGCCTGCCGGTGTAATTGCCGTGGGGAACCCGTGCAAAGTGCTTCGAGCCATCACGGAAGAGGATAAGAAGAAATACCAGCAGCAGCAAAACGCTAAATCATTACCCTTTCCTGATTCGTTGCTGATACGAAAATAATCACTGGAGCATAACAATCATGAATACGCTTGACCTTCACATCCACTCGAAATACAGTTGCGATGGCCAGTACGAAATCGGAGAGATTCTGCAAATGGCTGCCGATTGCGGTCTGAAAACCATTGCGATTACCGATCATAATTCGGTCAAAGGGGTCGCGGAAGCGTTGGCAGTCGGGCGGGAACGGGGCATCGAAGTCGTGCCCGGCATTGAAATCGATTGCACATTTGACGGGATCGACCTTCATCTGTTGGGATATCATATCGACGCCGCCGATCCGCGTTTTGAAGAACTTGAAACGGATGTTTTTCAGCGGGATCGTGCCGTAACCCGATTGCGGATGGAAAAACTTCTTGCCCATGCCGACATTAAATTCGATCCCGACGCCTTGTTGACGAAGTGGGGCGACAAGATCATTACGGCGGAAATGATAGCCGAAGAACTCCTCGCGATGCCGGAAAACGATCAAAGCGAATTTTTGGCGCCATACCGTCCCGGCGGCAACCGAAGCGATTCGCCCGTCCATTTTCATTGGGACAATTTCGCTCAAGGCAAAGTCGCCTATGTTCCTGTTCGTTACATTTCATTTCGAGAAGCCGTCGACCTGATCAAAAGCACGGGCGGCATCCCGGTGATCGCTCATGCGGGAGTGAATTTCCGCAACTGCATCGAACGTGTGCCGGAGTTGATCGACGCCGGAGCGGAGGGGCTGGAAATCTACAACACCTATCACACGCCGGAACAGTCCCGTTACTTGCGAGGCATTGCGGAGGATCGCAAACTCATCATGACTTGCGGCAGCGACTTTCATGGCAAAAACAAACCGGACGTCAAGCTCGGCGTCTTTCCGGTGGAGTCAGTGGAAGGAATCGGAATTTGATAGCGAAACGTCCAATAAAGCCCCGTACGCGAGCCGTGTTGCGCGATAGGCAACTTGTTGGGCTTTTACTCAAGTCGCCCGCAAGGCCGTACGCAATCAAAATTCTTCTCCGTCCGCACAAAAGAAAACACCCCGCTCCGGACCAGCCGAAACGGGGTGAAAGGTAGAATTGGAAAATTCAGTCTTGGTCAGGGTACATCACGGTGATCACGGGCTTCGGATCGTCGCCGGGGCCGATCAGCGCTTTGAGCGCGACGTTCTGCGGACGCTTCGACTTGCCGTCCCGTGGGACGCGGGCGAGGGTGAAAAACACGGTGTCACCGCCGCACGCCTTGGCTCTCACCCGAAGGACGCTGAGCAGGTCCCACAGCCTGCCGGTTTCGTCTTGAGGAACTTGGCGGCGACTGTCTTCGTCGCTCCATGCGATCACGTCTTCCCATACTTCGGCGAGGATACCTATTGGTACGGTAAATCCGGCTTGACGGGCGAGTTCGGTGGGCACTTCGATGAGAAACCCATCGTCGATCATGTTCTGGCGGGAGTACCGATGGATTACGTTTGCGTTTTCAAATAGTTCGCTCATTGGATTTCCTTTCGTTTGTTGTGTATGGTATTCAATCCCGGCATGGCGTTGATCGCTGCCGCCTGTTCTTCGGGCGAAACGTGGGAGGAGACCTTCATCGTGAGGTTGATATCACTGTGCCGGGCCAAGGTCTGGGCCGTTTTCGGCGGGATGTTCGAGCGGCAGAGGTTCGTGATGAACGTGTGTCTGAGCGTATGAAAGTCGGCGTAACGCCCTTTGGCGTCAACGTATTTCAAAAAATCGCTCTGCTCCCGACTCTCCTCGGGCGACTCGGCGAGCCACTTGTCGCGGGCGACTTTCAGGTCGTTTTTCATCATCTTC
>JAVBTU010000160.1:0-5983 GCA_031556015.1 Thermoguttaceae bacterium | reverse complement strand
CGGCTCCGATTCCGGTCCACACGGCATAGGCCGTTCCGATCGGGATCGTTTTCTGGGCTAAAATCAGGAACCAACCGCTGATTCCCATCGAAACGATCGCCAAGGCGAGAAACGCGAAATGTCCGTGCTTGTCGAAAAATTTCAAGCCCAACGGCCAACCGACCTCGAACGCGCCGGCAATGAAAAGATATAGCCAAGCCATTAATAATTGGTGATAAGGGATAAGTGATAGGTTGTAGAAGTGCGGGGTGCTTTTTCACCTATCACTTATCCCCTATCACTTTTTTCTCCAGTTCCGCGATTTTTTGTTGCAGTGCTTTAAGTTCTTTGCGCATGTCGGGGAGTTTGGCGAGCGCGACCTGTTTTTTCATCTGCTCTTTTTCCGGAGTCGCGGGAATTCCGACCCAGCGGACATCCGGCGGAACGTCGCTCATGATTCCGGCCATCGCGCCGAGAACGGCCCGATCGCCGATGTGAACGTGGTCCCGAACGCCGACCCGACCAGCCATGACGACGTAATCGCCGGTCGTCGTACTCCCCGCGATTCCCGTGTGGGCGCAGATCAAGTTGAATTTTCCGATCCGGCAATTGTGGGCGATCATCACGAGGTTGTCCACCTTCGTTCCCTCACCGATCTTGGTCGAGCCGTACGTTCCGCGGTCGATCGTGCTGCATGCGCCGATTTCGACGTTGTCGGCGAGGACGACGTTGCCCATCTGAGAGGAAAGTTTGTGAATTCCTTTGGAAGAATCGTAACCGAAACCGAACGCCCCCAAAACGGAGCAGGAATGGATGATGCAATTCTTTCCGACGACTGTGTTTTCGTAAAGCACGGCGTTCGGATAGATCGTCGAATCGGCGCCGATTTTGCAGTTTTCAAACAGTTGCGCGCCGCCGTAAATCGTGCAATTATCGCCGACTTCGACGTTTTCACCGACCACGGCATGAGGCCCGATCATCACGTTCTTTCCGATTCTGGCCGAAGCGGCAACACAAGCAGCGGATGAAACGACGCGATTCAGAGCGACCGGCTCCGGCAGAAAGAGCCGGGCGACCGTTTCAAAAGCGGGAAGAACCTGATCGACGAGAATCGACGGAATTCTGGGCCGTTTTCCTTCCGGCAGTTCCGCGATCATCTTGGAAACGATCACCGCACACGCTTTGCTGTTGTCGAGCTGGGCGGCTTTTTCCGCGTTCTCCAGAAACGTAATATCGGACGATTCCGCGTTGTGAATCGGCGAAGCTCCTCGCACGACAAACGATCCGTCCCCGACCAGAACTCCGCCAAGAAGAGCCGCCAACTCTGAAAGTGTTTTTCTCATTCCAAACTTTTGCTTACGAACGATTCGGTAGAAACTGCCCAGTTGGCCCAGATTGTATCGTTTATCGGTAGGGATTCAACCATGAGGAAAAACGCACGAAGTTTTATTGAAAACGCTCGCTTACGCTTCCCGCTCTGTTTGCGTGTGTTCGACGACGACCGTGGAGGAAATTCCGCCGCGGGGTGTGAAGGAAGCGGTCAGCTTCATGGAGCGAGGCTGGAGAACCGCGACGAGGTCGTCGAGAATTCGATTGGTGATGTTTTCGTAAAAGATCCCCTGATTGCGAAACTGCTGCAAGTAGAGTTTCAAACTCTTTAGCTCCACGCACTTCTTGTCCGGAACGTACAGAAAAGTCAACGTCCCGAAATCCGGCTGTCCCGTTTTCGGGCAAACGGACGTAAACTCCGGGCAAACGATCTCGATCGTGTAATCCCGCTGCGGAAACTGATTGTCGAAAACTTCAAGCATGATCGAAAAAAACAAAGAGCCGGGGATGAAGCGCAGCGCAATCCCCGGGTAAAACGCACAAAAAACTATTTCACCCACGCCTCAAGGTATCGCGCGAGCCGATGGATGTCGCTGCCGACTTTGATCGGGCGCTCGTAAGCCCGCAACTTGTTGAAATCGATCAGGTCCTCGAACACCGGATACGAAAGTTCCAGCGTTCCGCCGACGGAAATCATCACGCCGTTCATGTTATGGTCGGCTAAGGCACGATACGCGCCGACGCCGATTTGGCTTCCGAGAATCACGTCGAACGCCGTCGGAATGCCGCAACGGACCTCGTATCCGAATTGGACGCCGTTCATCTTCTTCGAGTTGCCGGTCCGCTTTTTGTATTCCTCGGAGATCAATCGCCCGAGCCGACTGCTGTATTTCAACTGCGAAACCGGGAAATGTCCGAACGAATCCGGGTTGAGTGATCGGTACTCGTCGTCGGACAAGCACATTTTCATTTCCGAAAGCGGCAGGAACTCGGCTAACCCTTCGGAGACGACTGCGACGAAACTCGGCTTGCCTTCCTTTTCGCGTTCCAAAATCACGTCGACGCAACGATCGACGACTTTCTGAATGTCGACGACTTTCCGCATCAGCGGCTTGCCGTCTTCGCCGTTGACGGCCTTGCCGGTATCCGGATTGACGGTTTCTTCCGCTGTGAGCCACTGTTCGGGAATATCTTCCAGACCGACGACGACGCTCGCTTCGCCGGCGACTGCGGCTCCGTATGCGAGCCAGGCGGCTTTACGGCCCATTACCTGCGCGATGTAGCCCGCCCCGGACGCTTCCGAGTCGGCCAACAGGTTGCGAATCTGCGTCGAAAGCGTTTGCACGGCGGTGAAATAACCGAACGTGAAATCGATTCCCTGATAGTCGTTGTCGATCGTCTTGGGGAGATGAACGACGCGAATTCGTTTCTTTTCCTGCGGAAGCGTGTCTTGATACAGTTTGAACTTCGCGGCGGTCGTGAGCGTGTCGTCTCCGCCGATGGAGATCAAAGCGTCGATACCGAGCGAATTGAGCGCTTCGTAAACGGTTTTCAGCGGAGCCGTTTTTTCCGGATCGTCCAAGTCGACCGGCATTTTCAACATTTTGCCCGGGTTCGCGCGGGCGGTTCCGATGCAAATTCCCTGCCGGGTTCGAAGTCCTTCTTCGAGGTTCTTATCGAGACGGATGTAGTCGACCCCTTCCTGAAGTTTCTTGCCGTCGGTGTAGGAAACGAGCGACGAGTACCCGTATTTCATGCCGTAAACTTCGATTCCCGCCCGGGCAAAGCAGAGTGCCGCGCTGCCGATCACGGCATTGGCCGCCGGAGCCGGACCGCCGGAAAAAAGGATCGCGACGCGCTTGAGTTCGGTTTTCGGAAGGATGGGACTCGAAAGGGGAAGTTGCATGATGGTCTCCTGTTTCGCGAGGATAAGGATGAGGTGGAGCGGTAAAGATAAAAATTTACCGATTAGCGAACGATTCTACTCGAAAAAAAACGTCACTCAATCCCCCCGAAAAGATCGTAATTGCCGGAATCGCGGTCTTTCGCGGCGAGTTTGAATATGGTAGGTTGGTAAAAGTGAGACCCTCGACTTTCAACTTTCCAAAAACCCGACAAAGGAAAAATTATGTCAACGAAACATATGTTCGCCCGCTCAACGCTTCTTTTGGTAATCATTCTCTGCGGAACCTTCGCGTTTGCGGAAGAAGCGGCTCCCGCTCCGAAAGTCGTCGAAGGGGAAAAGCCCCGGAAAGTCGACGCCGCATCCTTGACCGACATTGACTTGACGAAGACGCCGTGGTTGTGCGAGAGCGTCGGTCTTTCTCCGACGCATCCGGCGTTTTCACGACCGCGAACGATCTGGGCCGACTCGTTCCGCTTCGTTCCGCTCAAAGACATCGGCGAAGAGGGGGAAAAAGGGGACGGCAAGATCGTCGTCGAACGCTGGGTCAACGACCCGCCGAAGGACTTGGCGGGAAAATACGTGTTCGTCGAAGTTTGGGCGACCTGGTGCCCGCCGTGTCGACGCTCGCTTCCGCTTTTGAATTTCTTTCAAGAGAAATACAAGGACCGGCTCACCGTCGTTTCGATTTGCGAAACGGATGAAAAAGCCCTGGAGGAAATGAAAGGGCCGCTGAAATTGTCCGAGATTCAATTTCATCTCGCGGTCGATACGAACCGTCGTTTCGCGGACAAGCTCGGCGTTTACGGAATTCCGCACGCCGTGATTCTCGAACCGGTTTCCGGGGCCGTGATCTGGGAAGGAATGCCGACGCTCCCCGGCTACGAACTGGACGACAAGACGATCGACAAAATCCTCGCGGTCGGCAAAAGGCTCAAGGACGCCGGCAAAATCCCGGACCAATCGCCGATTCAATTCGTAACCGAAAAAGCCGATCCGAACTACGTCCCGAAACATCATTCCCAGGACGCGAGTTGGTAGTCGAATCAACGGAGCGGGAAGCGTCAGCGAGCGTATTGCGAATCGTCCGCGACGGGCACGGTTTCCGGCGCCGGCTGGGCTCCGCCGAATTCGTGGATCACGTCTTTCACGAAATCGCCGACGTTCTTATGACCGCTGAGAACTTCCTGTCCCTCCTCGACGAGTTTCATGACACCGCCGATCCCTCCGCCGCCGAGCAGGCTCGAAACCGCCGAGCCAGCCCCGGCGAGTGAATTGAGCCCTTCCCCTTCTTTCGAACCGTGCAAGGCCGACTCGATTTTTTCTTCGACTGCGTGTACCGCCATGTTTGTCAAGGTTTCCTTAATACTTTCCGACATCGTTCACCTCAAAATGAGTAGAGTAAAGAATAATAAGCGACAAAAACGTAGTTTCACGCGGCATTTTACGTTAAAATTGTGACAGTATAAGGGGAGGTGCCGGGACAAACCGGACACACCACTAATTTCCGTCGGACGAGGGCCGATACCGGAAGACCCGTTTCGCGTTTTCCGTCGTTTGGCTCAAGATTTCCTCAAGGGTGCATTCCCGCAATTCCGCAAGACGTTTCGCGACGAACGCGACCATGAGCGGTTCGTTTTTGTCCAGTTTGCCGCGGTACGGATGCGGCGTCAAATAAGGCGAATCGGTTTCCAAAAGCAGCCGGTCCGGCGGAACAACTTTCGCGGCGTCCCAAAGCGGAGCGAACTTGCGATTCGTGTACGTCACCGCCCCGGAAAAGCTGATGTAAAATCCGTATTCGACGCACTTTTCCGCGACATGGGCGTCGGAGCTGAACGAATGAATCACGCCCCGCAACCGTCCCGCTTCCCGGGCCAGAATCGGGAGCAGGTCGTCGTCGCATTCCCGGCTGTGCAGAAGAATCGGCAGGTCTTTTCGTTTCGCCAAATCGATGTGTCGTTCCAGGTAATCGAGCTGCATTTCAAACGGCGTACGGTCCCAATACCGATCCAAACCGGTTTCGCCGACCGCGACGACTTTCGGCTTGCCGGCGAAATGTTCGATCACGGCCCAATCGTCTTTCGCGGCGTCTTTGGCGGAGTTCGGGTGGATTCCGACGGCGGCGTACAGCAAATCATGCTTTTGCGCAAGGGCGACGCATTGCCGCGTCGATTCGGCCGAGATTCCCGGTACGACAATCGCGTCCATCGGAAAACGGGCCGATTGCATCACCGGGTCCGCAAAGCAACCTGTCCGGCAACGGTCGAGCAGTTCGCTCACGTCGTCGCCGAAATGCTCTAAATCCAAGTGGGCGTGGGTGTCGATCATAGGGATTAGAGTTATAATCATTACTCAGGGTTTGTCAAAGGCTCGTTCATGAAACTTCCCATACCGGCCTGGGCGGGGTCCGTGATTTTTCACTTGATCGGATTGCTGCTCCTGCTCTTGTTTATTCGTCCCACCTCGGAAATTCGCGGGGCGCCGGGGGGAGAACGGACCGATCGCGTCGGGATCGTCCTCAAATCGGAGTCGCACGACGGGACGGTGTACCACAACGACAAAGAAACGTTCCAAAAGCCGGGTTCGTCCCCCCCTTCGGAACCGTTGACGACGAACACGACGAATTTCGATCCGGGCCAATTCCTGCCACAAATGCCGGACAACGTGATCGGGCCCTCCCTCTCGCAGAACGAAGGCGATTCCGGGCAAACGGGTCGTTTAGAGAACAAAATAGGCAGCGGATCTGGCCGTGGGACGGGCGGCGGCGGATCG
>JAVBTU010000530.1:0-4632 GCA_031556015.1 Thermoguttaceae bacterium | reverse complement strand
ACCAACGCCAATTCTCCGCCTTCTCCACCAGATTTGCCTTCAATGGATTACGCTCAATGTAACGTAAAACCTTCCAATAGTGCTCGTCGCTTTGCACCGGAAATGCTTTGAAACGCCCCTGATATAACGCTCCCGCCCCTTTCGAGCGGTGCGCCGCGTGCCAACGTTGGACGTGAGTCACCGTCACAAGCCGCATATACTCCGATATCTGCCCGGCTTCACTGGGCCAAAGGAGCAAATGCCAATGATTCGGCATCACGCACCAACCAAGAAGTCGGACCGGGATTCGAAGTTGCATTTCCGCTAAAATCGCTTCAAATGCTTCGTAATCATTGTCGGTTCGAAAAATCTTCGACCGAGCGACGGCCCGATTCAGGACGTGGAAAACGTAATTTTCAGGAAAAAAGCGTGTTTTTCTCGGCATGTAGCGAGTATAACATTTCCATCGCGGAGAGACAACCGTGTTTCAGAAGGAGTTTTCCGTTCGTCCCTTTACCGACCGTGGAGCGAGATTCCTGTTCCTTGCGGGAGCGCGGTTTTCGTTTCGGGTTTTGAGAAATTCGAGACGTTGTTCTGGTAGGTTTCCGGCTGAAATTTGCGGAACAACTCGACGAAATACTCCGCTTCCTTTTTGTTGCGGCGCAATTCTTTGATCTTCTTCTTTATGTCCGATTGTGCTTTGAGAAACGGCGTGTAATATTCGTCTTCCCGCTCGAGAACCAGGACAATGTGAAACGCGTTGCGGTCCTCCAGAATTGGGCTCATCTTTCCGACCGTGCCTTCGAAAACGGCTTTTTCGAGCGAATCGGAAACGAGCGACCCCTTGGCCACCCAGTCGTTGAAACCGCCGTTTTTCGCCGTCAAACCGTCCGAATGATCCCGGGCGACCCGCTCGAATTTGATTCCACCTGCTATTTGGTTTCCCATCCAGACGATCTTGTCCCTGGCTTTCTCCTTGGGAAGCGTCGAGGTAACGGCGACCGTCAACTGCAACCATTTCGCCCGGGCTTTGTGAAAAAATTCCGCCTGGTGATCGTTGTAATAGTTCAGCATTTCTTCGTGAGTACACTCCCCTTCCGCTTCTTTGATCGCGCCGCTGATCATGACCTGTCCGAACGTTTTACGGACAAAAAGCGCCTTTTCCCGGTCGATGGAACTACCGATCAGCTTTTCCAAGGCGTTGTTCAGTTCCAGCCGGTTGCCGACTTCGAACCGTTTCATCAGCTGCGGGAGTTCGGTTTCTTCGAACGAATCGCCGAACCGTTTTTCCCACATTTGGATATCCTCCCTTTTCCGGCCTCCGCTCGTCGCGAAATCGCAATACAGCAGCGTAAAGCGGACATACTGGTCGAGTATCATCGGGAAGACCTGTTGAACGATCATTTCCTGTTCTTCCTGAATCTGTTCGGGAGTGACCTGACTTCGTTCTTCCGGAGAAAGCTCCTTCAATTTATTTTTGATCTCGAAATAGGCGACTTTTTTCGCTTCCGGAAGAATATCGCAGCCGAGAATCACTTCCGTGCCGACCCGTGCGACCGTTTCCGCTCCGGGACATGGGACGATTTCGACGAGGTTCGCGTCGACCTGGAGCCGTGAATCCTGGGCCAACGGTTCACGCGGTTGCGGCGGATATTGCGGATTCGATTGCTCCTCCGGCGCAAGCGGGTTGCGGGGCGCGTTATTACTGACGAGCTTAAAATCTTCTTTCGGCGGCGCGGCGATCGATTTGTTTTTCGCTTCCACGGGTTCGGTTCCCGCCGTTGGGTTTAACGGGGGAGCCGCGATGAAATTCGGAGCCGCATTCGACGGGGCCGCCAGAGGGACCGGCGAATCGTTTTGCGCCAGCTGGGCCGGATCGTAGAGAACGGTTTCTTCCGGAGCCGAATCGGCCGACGGAGCCGCGATGGAACGACGTTCGACGGGGGCCGGGGCCGCGGAGGGAACAATAATGGGAACGACTGCAAGTAAATCGGCGGGAGTTGCGGCTTGCGGCTGCGGCGGAGTCGAATCCTGTGTAAGATTTTGGCTGAACGCGGAGAAATCCGGAATATTTTCTTCGACTTCGGCGGCTGGAACGGGTTGAGTCGCGGCGAGTTCCGTCGTGAGCGGAGCGGTCAAATCGGCAAAATCGGCGGACGGCTCCACGTCCGGATCCTCATACCGGGGAATGCGTTGTTCCGCCGCGATTTCGGGGAGCGTCTGTTCAGGACTATCGAACGAGCTCGGCGGGGCATGGAAATTCGTTTGAGCAAACCCCGGGCTTTCGTTGCGTATCGGAAGGATCGGATCGTGATCGTCCCCTTCGCAATACGCGTCGTCGTAATTTTCCCCATTTTCCGCGGGGGCATTTTCAGCATCCTCGTTCGACCGAAGCCCTAACAATCCGGCGCCGACGGAAACCAATCCGGGCTGAAACGCGGCGACTCCGACCGTGCCGAGGGCAACGAGTAATATCATCCCATATAATTGCTGTTTCACGGCTCTATTCGTAAGGAAAAGAGAAAGAAATCAAAATATGGGGGAGTATATGAAAAAATGCCAAGCCAACGCAAGAGGAAAAATGGGAGCCTTTGGAAAAGCCTCATTTCGTCCATTCCTTCGCCGGAGCGTCGTTGACGAACACGTCGGAAATTTCAACGACCGACTCGAACGGTTTTCCGTCGATTTTGACCGAGTACTTGCTCTTGTCCAGCAACCAGACGTCCGGTTCGTAAATCTTGAAGTTCATGTCGAAATTCATGTCGCCGCACTTGATCTGAACGCGTTTGGCGATGGAGACGTCCCCCGCGAATTTGACGTAATTACCGAACTGCTCCCCGACGTTGCCGTCGGTGTACGCCGTTTTCGGGAGCAGCGACTGAGCGTCGAGGATAATTACTCCGCGATTCACTCCGCTGTTGGCCTGGTACCTCCCGTACCATCGGCCGAGCATCCCGTTGCCGTAGACGATTCGAAGGGAGTCTTCCACTTCGAAAGAAAGCTTGATCTCTTTTTCACCGAATTCGGCGTTCGTCCACGCGACCTGGCCCGGGGACTTCTCAAACCGTTCCGCGAGCGCCTGCGTGATTCCGTAAAACGTGGTTCCATGCATCAAGGTCCAATCGCTCCCTTTCGCCGGATCGACGGAGATATCGTGTTCCACGGTCTCCATGTCGTCGTTTGTCGGCGAATAATATTTCGCTTGGTAGGCCCAGCTTTTCGCTTTTTGATCCTCGCACAGCAACCAGGTTTTGCTCCGATCGAGCATTGTTTGAAACGCTTCTTTCGCTTTCTTTTGCTGCTCCGGCGTCAAATCGGATTTCGGCGGCGCGGGAGCGGCGTCCGGGGCGTTGCTTTCCGGCGTTAGGATACGATTCGCGTACTTTTGACGCCCCTCTTCGGACAGCGCCGTCCGCGATGTGGAGAACGTGTAAAGGAATCCTTCGGCGGGAACGCCGGCTTCGGACCGGAACCCCTGGAACGGAGGAACGTTGATCGGCGACTCGTAGGTTTTTCCCGGTTTGAGACGTACGGGCAAAACGCACGCTTTCTTATCGGCGGTCCAGAACGCCCTTTCCTCATCGTCCGAATCGATCGCAGTCTGGTCGCTTCGCTGGGCGAACGAAAAACCTCCGCTCATAGGAATATCGAACAGCACGACGATCTGCGGGATGTTCGGATCGACTCCTCTCGAATTGTTTTTCGGGAAGATGTTCACGACTTTCGGAACACGTTTCGGGTTGATTTTTTCCGCCGGCACGGCCTTCGCGGCGTCTTTGGCGACTTCTTTCACGGTGTCGCTTGCTTTTTCCTGCGGTTTCGCGTCGGTCAAAAGTGTCAGCATCAGCACGCCGCAGACGACCAGTGTCGGCAGGATCCAAATCTTTTTCCAGCTTCGTGGGGACGTAATCATGTCGATTCTCCTTCGTAAAAAACTTCGGGTTTCTAAAAGTCCCGCAATTCCGGGAGCGAATCGCGGTTTGGCCAATTGGCGGGAAAGGGTGAGTAATGTGTTGCCGTAATCGAATCGGTGTTCGATTTCCAAATGTTCGACGACCAACGCGTCGGCCGCTTCTTCGCGGAGGTGATTCATCGTGCGCACGGCGATCCAGACCAGCGGATTGAACCAGTGAATTGCAAGCAGGATCGTCATGAGCCAGCCGGTCATCAGATCGCCGCGCTTCAGGTGTGCCAGTTCGTGCAAAAACAGGTGTCGCAACTCCTCCGTATCGAGTCGCGAAATCAAACCGGTCGGAACGATAATTACGGGGCGAAAAACGCCGATCAAAAAAGGACCCCGGATGCGGCTCGATTCGACGAGCATGATCCAGGTGTCGATCTTAATGGAATGTTTGCATTCCTCGAAAACCCGCAGAGCGCGGCTGTCGACGACGACCGCGCCGGCGTGAATGTCCCGTCGCAATATAAAGATTTGCGCAGCGCAACCGACGCCGAACATCAGGACGCCGCCGAGCCAAATCGAAGCGGGCCAACCGAGCTGGAACATAACCGGTTCGATTTTCAACGGCTCTTCCGGAGCGAGAATTTCCGTTTCACTCGGATCCCAAAACGGGAGTTCATCTACCGGGAGAGCAGACGTCGCGTTCGTCCGGAGCGTGGACGCCTCGCCCGCACTGGAAAGCCTATCGGTTT
>JAVBTU010000419.1:0-4350 GCA_031556015.1 Thermoguttaceae bacterium | reverse complement strand
GGGGACCGTCAGGTATTGCGGCGTGTCCGAGATCGCTCCGTCGTTCGGGAGGCGTTCCATTTTGTTCTCGATGGGACGCGGGGTCTCCTCGGAGGAAGCGTCCCGTCGTTCCCGAAGGTAGAACTTCCGCTCGATTCGACCGAGTCCGTCCAGAAGACCGGTCACATTTCGACTCATCATGAACGCCAGCGCGTCCGGATCCGATTTGAGGTAAGCGTTCCAGAAATTCGTGGAAACCCTCGCGATCGCGGCTTGGTAGGGACCGTCGTTCTTTGTTCGCGGAATGAAGGGAAACGGATGCCCGGCGTATACCAGATGATCGGTTCCTTCGAATACGATCAGGTACTGATCGTTGCAACTGATGGAATCGTAAGGGATTCTCCGTTGTCCGGCCTGAGTCGTTCCGACGATTCCGTCGTCTTTGGTTCCGGTGATGAAAAGGCACGGCGTTTCGATTTGGCCGTAAACACGGGTGATCGGCTCGGGGTTCGCCTGAACTGGGGGACTCATCGCCAAAACGGCTTTGACTCTCGGCTCGTGAACGGGCGGAAACCCTTCCGGCGGAAGTTGCCCGGCCATCAGCAGCGACGCGAAAGCTCCGAGATCGTAGCCCGCGACGCCGATTCGCTTCAAATCGATCAAGCGAAACGGTAAATTCCGCTGATCCTGACGCTCCAGCTGTGAAAGGACGAACTGAATGTCCTGGACCCGGGATCGACCGGTCCAACTGGTTTGGTACGCCGTTCGCAACTCGGCCAGTGGACGTACCTTTCCTTTCCAAACGGAATCGTCACTTCCAAAATGATGAATAAAGACGGAAACATAACCGTTTGCGGCCCAGTATTCCCCCAAATAGGAGCAGTTTTCATTCGATCCGCCCAAACCGTGCGAAAACAGAATCGTCGGACACGGCTCGGTCGCGTTGATCGGGTAGTAAATTTTCACCGGGACCGGCCGTCCCCGCGTCCCGTCGAACCAATCGGAATAAACCACGTTGGCATTGCCGCCCAGCGACGGCGCGGTGTTGGGAATCACCAAATTGGGAACCGCTTTCAAACCGTTGCGGATCGCCGACGTGTCGACGCGATTGAGCCGGATTCTCTGGGCTAATCGAGTTTCCTCGCCTTCCTCTGGAAAACCGTCCCCTTCGGCGAGATCGGGGGCTGAAGTCGAATCCGCTTCGATGATTTCATACGTCGGGGGCGTTTCAAACTGCGTTTGGATCGGCCCTTGAGTAAAAAGCGGCGGTACGGACGATCGAGACGGTTTTTCCTTTTCGCCTTCGACGACCCACTGTTGTTGCAGTTCGGCGGCCATGACTGTCCCCAAGCCCGGTTCGAGGAACGAGACTCGGGAGAGCATGAACAGCACGACCGAAACGACCAGTGCGAAAAGACGCGACCCCCGATCGCTCGGCTGGAAAAGCGAGATCCGCCAAAACCTCGTTCTGTTCGCGTTTTTCATGGTCAACGAATTCGATTTATTCATGGAGCCGTTCTATCTTCTCGAACCGGGCCACAGCCGGTACTCCGCACATTTTTAACCGGTACTCCGCGTCTTGAGCGCCGGTACTCCGCGTTTATCGTCCTTCTTTCGCCGAAAACCGCGCTGTGTTTCCGGCGCCGAATCGGGAATTTATGAAAAAAAAACGACCTCGGAACGTTTTCTCGGAACTTCGGACATAACCCTTGCATCAGAGTCATCGTGAAGGAGTCGAATTATCGGATAACGAAACGGCACTTCATGTGGAATGTGCGGGCCAGTCCGGTTTTACGCGGTCAAACGGTGTACTGATAGCGAAAAAAACGTATACCGCACTTCACGCGATTGTATCGGTGTCAGGTGAGATTTTCGTGTATTCAGAATCGTTCGGCTGTTGCAAAAAGGCCGGGGAGTCTGTTAGAATGGAACAGTTTCGCTCAGAAGACTTTCGCCGGAAAAAACAGGCATTCCGACCACCGTTTAACCGCTTCACGGTTTGATCGCCGGAGGGGGATTGCGGATGGAATCCCTTTTTTCCTCCCATCCCGTTTTCTGGACATCATACGGATTATTTTTATTTTATTCTCCTTTTTAATTTTGAAGGTTTCATCCGACCCCTCCGAAATTGAGAAGGATACCCCCTTTTTTATTTTCCCGTCGTTTCGGACCATTTTTCTCACAAAGGAGAGCCACTTATGCGTTTCTGGAATTCTATTTTTGGAAATTCGGATAATAATGAAAATCGTGAACAGGACGGTTCGAAGGGCAAAGACAAGGGGACGGCAAAAGGATTTGAAAGACTCTTCTCGCAGAGTCTGAAGAAAAAAGGGGCTCTCCAGTCCCGTAAGCTCCAGATCGAGCAGTTTGAAGCGCGCGAAATGTTGAGTATCGACGGCCCCCAGCTCAACTCCATCTTCATCAACCAGGATCAGCAGCGGTCGATTTCCGACGAACCGACCCTGTATATCGCCCCCACCTCTTTCCTGCTCCGCTTCAGCGAAGGACAGGCGATCGACCCGACGTCCCTGGGGGGCATCCAGGTCTACCGTTCCGGCGGCGACGGCGTTTTCTCCAACGACATTTCGGGAACCAACTCCCTCCCGGACGTCAAAGTCGAATTCGGTTACATCGGCGTCGGGGATTATGAAAACGAAGTGATCATCCGTTTCGCCGAAAATCTCCCCGACGACCTGTACCAGATTCGTCTGGTCGGCGGCGGCAATATGACCGACACCAAGGATCTGAACGATCCGTCCATTCTCAAGAGCGTCAACGCGAAGGCCGGGACGAAGGAATCGTTCTACAACGCGAGCCCCGACGCCCGGTACGGCGACACGAGCGATATTCAAACCGTCCGTTTCGACCTGAAACTCGGCGCCAAGGTCACGTCGATCGTCACGCAGCCGACCTCCCGCAATGCCGACGGAACGCTCTCCCAAAGCCGTAACACCATCGAAGTCTATTTCACGGACGACGAACTCAACCTGCCGGCCGATCCGACGAAACTCTTCCAGCTCATCGCGACGCAAAACACGCTCAACCCCGACGACGACCTGGTCGTCTATCCGACGAAAGTCGACTACAAATACAACGCCGTCGTCGATGGCGTCAAGGTCAACCGCGCGATCCTGACCTTTGAAAAAGATGCCGCCGGCAACGCGATCACCGACCTGGCCCAGATCGGGACCGGTTCGTTCCGCCTGCGACTCGGCGAGACCTACCATAAAACCGACACCCGTTCGCTCGACCTGATCGACGCGGAGCCCGGCGACACCTTCAAGACATCCTACAAGATCGAAGTCAAGGATTTCAACACCGCCTCCGCGAATCCGCAGAGCCTCGTCATCCACGGCCAGATCAACCGGCAGTACGACCCGGTGGAATACCCCGGCGGACGCGACGATCCGGGACACCGCGACCTGCCGCGCAATTTCGGCTTCGACGGCGACAACCACATCGGCGGCGATACCACCGACGGAGCGAAGGACGTTCAGAGCGGCGTCAATTATCGCTACTATAACTTCAGGGACGTCCTCGGCGTCAACCCGAAGGGCGGAACGTACCGCAACTCCATTTCCGAGGCGCAAAAGGAACTCGCCCGGACGATTTTCGACATGTATTCCCGGTACCTGGGAATTCAATTCATCGAAACCGCCGATATGGGCATCACCGTCGCGACCGGCGACCTGGCCTGGCTCGGCGGCGTTTCGGGGGAACTGCTCTACGGACGCAGCGACGACGCCAACGGCGCCATCCTGGACGGCTCGAAAAACTGGGGGACCGACGTTTACGGAGGAGCGTGGTTCAACACCGCATTTCATGAAATCGGACATTGTCTCGGATTCGACGACGCGTACGACCTGATGCCCGGTACGAACATGACTGCCGGGGCCGAGGACAGTTCGACCGTGACCGACGGAAACGGCATTGCACTGAATATCGAACAAACTTACCCGGGAGCCGAGGATATCATCCACGGCCTGAACATGTATCGCCCGGACAGTAACGATATCGACATGTACGAATTCACCCTCGCCGCCGGGGGGAATTTCAGCGCTGAAATCTACGCTCAAAGAGCCAGTTCGGCGTCCCAGTTGAACGCCGACCTGAAAATCTACCAACAGGTCAAAAAGATTCTCGGGAAAAAATCCGACGGGACCGACGAAGTGTTCATCACTTACGAACTCGTTGCGCAAAACGACGATTACTTCGGAAAGGACCCGTTCGTCGAACTTTACCTTCCGGCCGGAGTCTATTACGTCGCCGTCACGTCGACCGGCAACGACGACATCAACCCGCAAATGTCCGGGACCGGGGGTGGCGGTCGCACGATCGGCAACTACGAACTACGGCTGAATTATTCCGCCA
>JAVBTU010000376.1:0-5226 GCA_031556015.1 Thermoguttaceae bacterium | reverse complement strand
GGCCCCGCCGACGACGCCGAACCCGGAAAAACCCGAGGAAACACCGAAGCCGCAGCCGGTGAAGATCAACGTCGTACTCGTCGCGGATATCGACATGCTCCACGACCAGGTGTTCATGATGCAAGAGCAGGGAAGCCCGCCGGGCATGGGAATCAACCTCGATTTCGAGAACGTCTCGTTCATCCTCAACGCGATCGACCATGTCGCCGGGGACGACCGGTTCCTGGCGATCCGGACGCGCCGTCCGACGCACCGCACGCTCCAGCGGATCGACAAGGTCACTGACGAAATGTGGCAGCAGACCGCCGAGAAGCGGGAAATGTACAAGAAAGAAATGGAAAAACAGGTCAACGAGGAACAGGAAAAACTCGAAAGCCGTTTGGAAAAAATCCAGACGGAAATGCGTCAAAAAGGTTTGTCGCAAGAAGAGGTTCTCGCCCGGGTCGGCGCGGTCAGTGCGTCGGCGTATAAAAATATGGCGACGAAAAACGAGACGTTGCGTCAAGAAGTCAACACGAAAGTGGAAGAAGCCAAGGCGAAAATGAACGATTACATCCAGGCGATTCAGGGGCGTTACAGATTTTACGCCGTCGCCTTGCCGCCGATTCCGCCGCTGTTGATCGGCCTGTTCGTCTTCATCTCCCGAAGAGTCCGCGAATACGAAGGTGTCCCGAAATCGCGCATGCGGAAGTGAGGACGCCGGCCCGTTAGCGGCGTGGGCTTGCCCCGCGTTTGTGAGGAGGAACTTTCAAATCAGCCAGCAAATTCCATGTCTGTCCTCGAATATACCGACCGGGAAACCGAATTGTTAAAAGAAAAACTGCACCGTCAGATCGACGAGCTGCACGATTTCGAGCGACTTTCAAAGATCGAAGGGTTGCTCGATTTTGAAAGTTGCGATATTGTGTACACCCATACACCTGAAGAAGAAGCGATCATCGATGAGGCGATTCGTGATCTCGACGCCGGTTTTGGAATTCCGTTGAATGAGGCGCTTCGAAGAATTGAAGAGCAAAGGTCGCGGAAATGCGTGTAGATTTTTCCGTGCGAGCAACACAACAGCTAACCGAAATCCTGGTGTACTTCGACCGACGAAACGGTTCAAAATCGTATAGTGATCGACTTCTCGATAAGATCATCCGAAAACTGGAAAAAATCGACCATGATATCATCCTTGGCGTTCAAACACATCGAAAAAATGTTTATCAGCTACGAGTGGAGAATTATGTGATCGAATACCGCATTCATTCAGATCGAGTGGAAGCTGTTGCGATTTTCGACGCTCGGCGAAATGTTCATGCGAATCAATTCGGTTTGTAGCAAAAAAATCGTGGATAGGGTTGGTTGAAACTGAATTTCCATGCCCTATGCCTCATGTCTATGCCCTCCCCCAATCCCATGAAAGAATCCTCTAAAACATCGATATTCCTCGCCGTTGCGCTTTTTCTGACGTTGATCGCGTACTTCATGCAGCCGAAGCCGTACAACGACTCGCCGGACGTGATGATCGGAAAGTTTCTCTTCGCGGATAATTTCACCGATCCGCTGGAAATCCGGTCGCTGGAAATCGCGAAAATCGATCCGACCGGCGGCGATCTGAACCGGTTCCAGATCGCTTCGGATAAAGACGGAAGTTGGACGATTCCGTCCCATGAGAATTATCCGGCCGACGCGAGGGACCAAATGGGACAAGTCGCGTCCGCGTTGATCGGTTTGCAGGTGCTTTCCGTCGCGCCGTCCGACGCTTCGACAAGTGATGCGAAGGGGGACGGCGGTTCGACGAACATCCACGCCCTGTACGGCGTCGTCGATCCGACCGCGGAAGGAGCTTCGGCGTCCGGCGGAGCGGGAATCAAAGTCGTCTGCCTCGGCGAAGCGGAAAAGGAATTGGCGCAACTGATTATCGGTAAGGAAGTCGAAGGAAAACCGGAACTGCGGTACATCCGGGTTCCTAACCAGCATCCCGTCTATACCGCGAAGATTTCCACGACCGCGATGTCGACCCGCTTCGAGGACTGGATCGAAAAAAATCTGTTGAAAATCGATTCGTTCGATATTCGTCGTGTCAATATCGAAGATTATACCGTCGATTTCGATCGTGGAACCCGCGACTTCAGTTCGTCGATCGTTTTGAACCATAACGACCAGGCCCCGGCCGGACAACGCTGGACGCTTGAGTCGATGATTCTGCTCAAAGATCGTGCTCTGACTCCTACACCGCTAAACGATAATGAAGAGCTCGCCGAAGACACGCTCTCGACAATGGTCAACGCCGTGGACGACCTGAAAATCGTCGACGTGCGTCGCAAGCCGACGTTCCTGGCCAATCCGCTCCGGGAATCGAAACCGCTCGACGAAAAAACCGTCGACAAGGATCCGAAAATTCGTGTCGCTTTGGCCCAACGCGGTTTCTACTTCGCTGTCGAAGAATCGCCGGACGGAAAAGAGGAGGTCGCGCTCTTTTCGAGCAACGGCGAAATTCATATCGCGATGAAAAACGGAATGAAATACCTGCTTCGTTTCGGTTCTCCCGCCGGAATGGGAACGGAAAACGCCGAATCGGAAGACGGCAAAGAGCCGGAATCGTCCGTTTCGCTCAATCGGTATCTGTTCATCATGACCGAGTTCGACGAGTCGCTGATCGAAAAACCGACGCTCGAACCGCTCCCCGAAGTGCCGACCGAAGGTGAAGAAGCGGCAATCGCCGAAGCGAAAAAGAAACGGGAAGACGTTGAAACAGCGAACGCCCGATTGCAGGACCATTACAACGAACAGGTCGAGTCGGGCAAAAAACAGTCCGCCGAGCTGAACAAGCGGTTTGCCGATTGGTATTACATCATTTCGGAAGACGTTTTCAAAAAGATCCACCTCGGCAAGGATACCGTGGTTCGCCCGAAGAAAACGGACGCCAAGGACGGCGAAAAAACGTCGTCGATCGATTTGCGCACGGATCACGAAGTATTTGGCGACGAACCGGAATTCCCGGAGCTTCGTGAACTGAACGCCCCGACGCTTCCGGGCCAGGAAGGCTTGTTCCCTTCCCCCGAACCGCTCCCGGAGCCGGAAAAAACCGAAGCCCCCGCGCCCGATACCACTCCTTCCTCGCCCGCCGAAGAACCGCCCGCAACCCCCGAAACGGAATCTCCCGCCCCCGAAACGGAACAGCCCGCAACCCCCGAACCGGCGGCGCCCGAACCAGAATCCCCTTCCCCCAATTCGTAATTCGTAATTCGTAATTTAGAATTCATCCCATGTCCGTCCCTCATTATTTGATTAAGCCGCTGAGTTTTTTCGATACGTTCAGCCGCAAGTCGGGCGAACAGGGGACGACTCACTATTGCCCGGGGTGTGGGCACGGCGTGGTGCATAAGTTGCTCGCCGAGGCGATGGATGAACTCGGGATTCAGGACCGGACGATTCTCATCACGCCGGTCGGCTGCGCCGTTTTCGCGTACTATTATTTGGCGACCTCCGCGATTTCATCGCCGCACGGCCGCGCTCCGGCGGTCGGAACGGCGATTTCACGGCTCGAAAAGGACGCGATCACGATTTCGTACCAGGGGGACGGCGACCTGGCGGCAATCGGGACGTCGCACACGATCCATGCGGCCAATCGCGGAGAAAGCATGATCGTGATCTTCGTCAACAACAATATCTACGGCATGACCGGCGGGCAAACCGCGCCGACGTCGTTGCTCGGCCAGAAAACCGCGACCAGCCCCGAGGGACGCCGACTGAACAACGAAGGTCCGCCGATCAAAATGGCCGAGATCATCGCGACGCTTCCCGCCCCGATCCTCGTCGCCCGCTCGGCGGTCAATACGCCGAAAAACGTGCGGGAAACCCGGAAACTGATCCGACGCGGGTTGCAGGCGCAAATGGACAAAAAAGGGTATGTTTTTCTCGAAATCCTTTCCGCCTGTCCGACGAACTGGCACCTTTCGCCGGTCGATTCGTGCGAATGGATCGAAAACGTCGTGACCGGCGTCTTTCCGCTCGGCGTACTCAAAGACACCCTCGACGAGGCGACACCGAAAATTCGCGAAGATTTTCCCGGAGCGACGCCGGGAAATTGGATCCATCGTCTGTTCGGTTCCGACGAAGCGGTATCACAATCGACTTCCGAACATTACGGTGCGACGACTTTTCCGCTGCGAATCAAATGCGCCGGTTTCGGTGGGCAAGGGGTTCTTTCGCTTGGACTGGGATTCGCGAATCTGGCGTCAAGCGAAGGGCTGGAAGTAACCTGGCTCCCGTCTTACGGCCCGGAAATGCGGGGTGGTGTCGCGAACTGTTCCGTCGTGCTCGGCAAAGAACCGATCGGCTCCCCGATCGTCGACCGGCCCGACGTTTTGATCGCGATGAACAAACCGTCGCTGATTCATTTCGGACCGACGGTTCCGGAACGCGGACACATTTTTTACAACCGGTCGCTGGTCGAAGAGATTCCCCGGGGCATCACGGCGAATCTTCATCCGATCGACGCGACGATAATCGCCGACCAAATCGGCAATCCCAAGGTGAGCAACACGGTTTTCCTCGCCGCTGTCGCAAGCGCACTACAACTGTTCCGACGAGAAAAACTCGAAAATTTCGTGCGCAACACATTCCCCCCCCACAGCGACAACCGCCGCGACAACCTCGCCGCCGTCGAAGCGGGATGGGGGGAGGAGTAGTCAGTAGTCAGTAGGCAGTAATTCGTAATTCGTAATTCGTAATTAAAAAAACAAGGTGGATCGCGACGAACTTGCTTTAGCGTATCTGGACCAGCTTCCGTTCGAGCCGTATCCGTTCCAGGAACAGGCAATTTTGTCGTGGTTTTCTTCGGAGCAGGGCGTTCTCGTCTGCGCGCCGACCGGGATGGGCAAAACGCTCATCGCCGAAGCGGGACTCTTTGAATCGCTTCATACCGGAACGAGGGCGTACTACACGACGCCGTTGATCGCGTTGACGGAACAAAAATTCCGCGAAATCCAAGCCGCCGCGGAAAAGTGGGGCTTCGATAAAAACGACGTCGGCCTCATCACCGGCAACCGCCGGGTCAACCCGGACGCGAAACTGCTCGTCGTCGTTGCGGAGATTCTTTTTAACCGCTTGCTTGGCGTCGCAGGGAGCGTGGGCGCCTCGCCCGCGAATCTCCCATTCGATTATAACGAAGGGGGCGGTCCGATTTCCGAGGACTATATCCGACGCGCTCTTTCGTTCGACGACGTTTCGGTGGTCGTG
>JAVBTU010000518.1:0-3629 GCA_031556015.1 Thermoguttaceae bacterium | reverse complement strand
TAACAGCCGCCGCGAGGCAAACGATCAGCGCCCCGACGAGTACGAACGTCTTTCGGTGCAAAATGTGATCGCGAATCCGGCCCCACTGGAACGCCGCTTCCGCATTGGCGATGCCGCGATACGGCCCGTCCCGGAGCGAATCGGCGAGATCCTCCGTCGACGACTTCGCTCGGGACGGAAAAACGAGAAGGACCGGAATTAAAATGCACGATAATAGAAGCCGGGGAACGAACCAGACGACCGCGCCGATCGAGAAGAACACGACGATCCAATCGATCGGATCGTTCATCGCGAAGGAGTGGACGACGGCGTTGAACAAACCCCGGCCGTCGGAATATTCATGGTAGGACGCGAACACCACGACGATCAGCGTCAACACGATCAGAACGGACCGCGCCAAGGCGATCATGGACCTGTTGAACGCTTCCAGCGAGTCGTAATGGGGCTCCGCCGGAATTTCGTAGCTACCTCCTTGAAACGCTTTGGGAACGATTCCTTCGTGTTCCACGGCGGAAGGAGCAACGGGTTTCGGCTTGGGATTTCGTTGGAACAGCGCCCTGTACCATATCGTCCAGGGATAAGCGGTGAGCGTCCAGCTTTGGGCGAGCGACGGTCCCAAAAGAGGTTGCAGCGTCATCCAAAGCCCCAGACAGGCGGCGATGAACGACATCAGTACGATCGTCTCGAACATATTGGAAACCGGAGCCCAACCGGAGATGTACGAACGAAGCGCTCCGCCGACGAAGGTGATCGCAATGGAAACGAAAACCGCGAAAATTCCAGTCCAGAGAAAAAGCTCTTCCGCCAATCGCAGTCGTTCGGGAACGCTCATCGGCGTTTTACCTTCCGTGGTCTCACCGGGAATTCCGATCGCGTCCAGCGACGACTCCAGCCCGCGGTTGAGCAATTCCACGGGAGCAGGCCGGTTGCGTTTCTTGCTGTTTTTTTTCGCCGCCTTTTTCGACACGGATTTCTTTTCCTTGGGAGCATGTTCTTTCCAGCGACGAACCAGTTCCATTACGACACTACACGCGAGAAGTAAAACTCCGATCCCGGCGGCGATTCCCATCCAGTAGAACGGATTGAAGCGGCTGTACAGATACTCGACGTTCAGCGAACCGGGCGGCGGATACGCGGTCTTACGCAGGATGTCCGCGTCCCCTTGATCCGCCGGGAGCAGTTCCTGCCGAACCGGTTCCATCTGGTCGGACGTTTGGCGGATCGCGCCGGCGAGCCCGCGAAGGGCCGTGTTGAAACGAACGGAACGGGACTGCTCGCCTTGATTTTCTCCTTCTTCACCCGTGTAGGCATTCGAAGAGTCCCGGAACGCCGTCCGAAGCCGGGCGAAAGAATCGTTCGATTTTTTTCCCCGGACGAGACGGTCGATTTTTTCCTGATCTTCCTTGAGCAACCACCCTTCGGGCCAATCGGACGGATAAACGGTCGGGCGCTGCAACAGATCCTTGACCGGCTCGCTGAGCGACGCAAAAAGTTCCGTATCGAAGAGGAGTTCAAGCGTGGTTTCCGGAGCGATGTCCCAAGGAAAATCGCGGTCGACGAATCGTCGAATCGTCGGCGATCCTCCCCGGAGAACGAGGTTCAGCGAAACCCAGGGGGATGTGTCGGGAAGTTCGAACCCGGAGCTGCTCGCAACATCCGGGCGGAGAACGTCGTCGTACAATGCGGGCAAAACGCGGACCGTGCGACCGTTCTGGAAGAGCGACAACAGCGATGCTTGCGCCGCGCGTTTCAAAAGAGCCAGGGAAGCGTGGAGCGTAACGGCGTCATCCCGAAGAGCGACGAGATCCGAAGCGGATCGGGACGGATTCGAAGGATCGGAGGCGTACAAGACGCGGTACAGATTCTCTTCGTCTTGAATCGCGCCGTCGGTCAACTTGAGTATCGCGTCGAGCTGCAACTCGATTTTTGAGAGCAATACGGCTTTTTCTTCCTGAGTTTGGATTTGCCGATTGATTTGCGCGAAGAGCAACGCAAGCGCCTTAAACCGTTCGGAAAAACTGAGTTTGGCCGGTGCCGCTGCCGCATCAGCCGGCAATTCCCGTTCGACTCCCTGCTGAGCCAGTCGGGTCCAACTTTGCGACGCGGAAGAAAAACCCTCC
Organism: Thermoguttaceae bacterium; assembly: GCA_031556015.1. Classification (GTDB taxonomy): domain Bacteria; phylum Planctomycetota; class Planctomycetia; order Pirellulales; family Thermoguttaceae; genus JAVBSX01. Next base: position 1,509 of record JAVBTU010000518.1, on the reverse strand, counting down.
TGGGCTTTTTTGATCGCGAGGAGAAACGAGGGCGAAAATTCCTGGACGATCGGTTCCGACTGATAGGTCAGTGTCCGATAAATCGAAAGCGTATTGTGCAGATCGACGGCGATTTTCTCGAATTCGGAGAGCGGGTCCGAACTCGTTTGATCGGTATTCCCGCTTTCCCGGGCGACTCGGGCCGCTTGCATTTGCCGATCCCGGACCCGATTCAACAGGTCGTTGTATCCCCGGGAAGCGTCGAGTTGAATCGGCGCGATGTATCGAATCTCTCGACTCGCCTGATTCAGCCGGGACGCGTCGAGCACATCGGCTCGAAAGAGCACGGCTTTTTCATGCTGTAAAAACGGCAGAAAGTCCCACACGTCCGGCTCGACCAGCCAGGAGTAGAGCAATTCATACGATTCGACCGTCCGCTCTCCTTGCGGAAAGAGTTCGTCGATCCGTTTCCGAATTCGGGCCGCTTCAGTTGCGGCGAGCGGCGGATCGTACTTGTATTTCAACCTCAAATCCGATTCGAGGTTCAGCAGGAGGATTTGATCGACGGCGATTTTCGGCGCAGTCGTTCCACAGATTTGCGCGACGAGGATCCGTGAAAACGTGTTCAGCGGCATGATTCGACCTTCGTCGAAAACCGGTAGCGTCCGCCAACTTTCCCAGTTCACCCGCCCGAGCGGCTCCTCGGCGCCCCGCAATGCACCGGGCAGACACACATAGAAAAAAAGAAACAGTAGAAATGATCGTCGAAGATGCATCGCCTGGAAGAAATTGAGAGAAATATGCCGACGCCCCTCATTATATGCCGAATCCGGAAAGTCAACAATCAGAGCCGCGACCGTTGGAATCGGAGTGGGCGCAACCATCGATCAGCCGGAAAGATCGTCCCGTTTCGTGACCCGGACGACTTCTTCGATCGATGTTTTCCCGTCGATCGCGCAGCGCCAACCGTCTTGTCGGAGCGTACTCATTCCTTCTCCCATCGCGGTCTTTTTGATTTCCCACGACGTCGCGTTATGGCCCGTGATCTCACGGACCTTGTTCGACGTGACCAGCAGTTCGTAAATCCCGAACCGGCCCCGGTATCCGACCTGTCGGCAATCGCGGCAGCCGACCGGGCGCAACAATTTTCCTTTCGAGGCGGATTTTTTCAGTTCGTCCAAAGGAAAATCGTCCGGCAATTCGGCGGGGTCCGGGACGTAAGACTCCGCGCATTTGGGGCAAAGCCGCCGCACGAGCCGCTGCGCCATGACCGCTTCGACGCAGCTTGACACCAAAAACGGTTCCACGCCCATGTCGATCATACGAGTGTAGGCGCCCGCGGCGTCGTTGGTGTGCAGCGTGCTGAAGACAAGGTGCCCCGTCAACGCCGCCTGGACCGCGTTTTCCGCCGTTTCCAAGTCGCGGATTTCCCCGACCAGCACGATGTCCGGGTCGTGTCGCAAAATGCTCCGAAGCGACGCCGCGAACGTCAGGCCGATCCTTGAATGGACCTGAATCTGGCTGATCCCG
>JAVBTU010000475.1:0-6529 GCA_031556015.1 Thermoguttaceae bacterium | reverse complement strand
CGGGATCGATTGGTCGTTGCAGATCGCACTGCGGATGAGCGGGTCGTCGCTGGCCCTGCGTACCCGGGTTTCGCCGTCGATTTTTCCAGAATCCAGACGAATTCCGGACGGACACGGTCAATCAACGTCGGCGAGTGCGTTGTGATGAGAAACTGCGTTCGTTGATCGATAAGAACGTGTTCGACGAGCGCTTCGATAAAGAGATTCAGGAAAGACTGATCGAGTCCGTTCTCCGGCTCCTCGACCCCGATGAAAGGGAACGGCCGAGGGTCTTCGAGAATCAACAAATGCGCGAAAAGCCGTAAAAGTCCATCGGAAATTCGCTGCGCTGAGTAGGGAATAGAGCAGTCTTTCCCCTTGAAAAAGAGAAGAAGTCGACCCGACTCGGTTTTTTCGTGGGTGATCGTTTCGATTCCGGGAATTTGTTGTGCGACTTGATCGAGGAGTACCGGAAATTGTTCCTTCAGTTTAGCTTCCATTTCCCGAACCGAATTGACCAGCGAATCGCCGCGTCGGTAAATGTGCCTTTGCGGCAAAACCGGTGATAGGCCGAGCGCATCATGCGGCGTGTAGCAACTGAGATACCAGTTTTCCAAATGCTCACGCAATTCGTAAACATCGGGATACTGCTCCGGCATCTGTCCCAAAAGCGGCAACGCCAAATGTCTGTAGTCGGTTTGTTTCGCTTTTGCGAGGATTAACGAATCGGCTCCCTGTCGGGCGACCACGTGCTTGACGACCCGGGGGTCATTCTGAAGTAAAAGAATCGGATTGGTCGTGATTCCCGGTTCGGTTGAACGGTAAATGAGCGCTTCGGAAATCACTCGCGGCGTATTCTGTTTCGTAACACCGATATTGATCGCATACGTCAACGGGAGCGGTTGCCCTTCGATTCGATAGTTGACCCCGATACATATCGGACCGGTCGCGCCTTGGCTGAGGATCGCATCGTAGCCGCCTCGTTTGGTGCACGCGTCATCCAAACCGACGGTCAGAGCGTCGGCAAGAAAATGAAAGGCGTCCATTACGGATGTTTTTCCGACGTCGCTCTTGCCGATGATCAACGAAATCGGACCCAAGCTGAAATCGGTCGGCCCGTACTCATCCTCTTCGACGACCATCGTCTGCAGATAAGACGTTCCGAACGCGATATTTCGCAACGGCCCGAAATTCTTGATCCAAAAACCTTCAATGAGCGACATAAGAGGGAAGGGAATAAGGGTGGAAGGGTATAAGGGTGGAAGGGAATAAGGGTAGAGGGTATGAGGGTAAAATGCTTCCTACATTCCCTCCTTCAACCCTTCTCTCCTTCAACCCTTCTCCCCTTCAACCTTTCCCCCCTTTTACCATTTTAACCGATAAGCATCGAATACGGGGCCGTCAAAGCAGGTTCGGACATATTCGTAAGTCGAATCGTCTTTCCGAAGCTCCACAACGCAACTGAAACAAATCCCGAGCCCGCACGCCATGGGGGATTCCAACGAAACCTCGCAGGGAACACCGAGTTTCCGACATTCCTCAAACGCGCTGCGAAGCATCGGGTGCGGTCCGCAACAAATCACCTTGACCCTATTATACCATTCCGCTGAAGATTCGTGGTGAGGACAATCGTTGTAATTGGAACGAATCTCGGAAAATATTGTCGGAATAACCTCCGTAACCGGACCGTGATATCCCTCGGACCCGTCGTCGGTTGCAAGAATAACTTCTGCGCCGACCTGGTGAAAATCGTCGACGCAACAAATCCGGTCCTTGCACCGGGTCCCGAAAAGGAGCGTCGCGGCTCCGGGGCCGTGTTGCTCGACAAACTGTTTGGCGAGCATCAAAAACGGCGTTTGTCCGATTCCGCCGGCGACCATGACGATGTGTTCGCAACCTTCCGTATCGAATCCGTTGCCGAGCGGGCCCCAAATTTCGAGCGTATCGCCGGCCCGAACCTGGGCAAGTCGAGCGGTCATTTTGCCGACGACGAGGTAAACGACTTCCAGAAACCCGTCCGGAGTGGTTCGGTAAACGGCGAGCGGACGTCCGAGCAGCGGATCGGACCGGTTGGGGAGCCGCAGCATCACGAACTGTCCCGGCTTGACCAAAGCGGCAATTCGCGGCGAGGAAAGACGGAGCCGATAAGTATTTTGCGCGACCTGAACATTTTCGACAACGACGTCGCTTTCACAAATCAAATCACGCGGCGGACAACTCATGAGGGACTTTCGGAGCGCGGGCGCCCGCATCGGGGTTTCGTCTTTTGTTTCGCGGAGTGGAGCACGCCCCCCTCCCGTCGACCGTCGTCGTCGGAAAGAACTTTCAAGCCCAATCCAACCCATCGTTCGACCTTCGCGTTGCTCCGGCCAAACCAGCCCCAAGTGTACACCAACACCATTTCACCGTCAACGCCGAACTCCCGTTGAAGTTAACGCGGGGTGCAGAAAACTTTGTGGGCAGTTAAACAGCACTGTTCCAGTAGGCCTTCCACTGTTCGCCGTAAAGGACGGCACACAACGCCGCCATTCCTCACTTTCGCGAAACTTGTTCGCGGTCTGAAACAGGAAAGCAATTCGGATTCGCCGGGGTTTACCCCTCGTTCAATGGGGGTATGATACAGGGTTGGTCCCTTTCTCGAACACTTTGGCCGCCCTTGATCGCACCATGCCCTATTCCAATTTTGATATTCCGAAACTTGCGAAGTATTTGCACCTGATGGAGAAGGAAGTGCAAAAGCTCGCCGAACGGGGGGATATTCCCGGTCGCAAGATCCAGGGAGCCTGGGTCTTTTCCCGCGAAGAAATTCACCACTGGTGGGAACAGAAGATCGGACTTTCCGATTCCCGGGAGCTGGAAACCGTCGAAGTCGCCCTCGCGAAAAATGCCGTCGAAGAGGAATCGCCGGTTTCTCTGGCCGACCTGATTCCCGAAGGTGGAATCGAAGTTCCGCTTGCCGCGAAAACGAAAGATTCCGTGATCCGTTCCATGTCGTCTCTCGCGGCGAATACCGGGCTGCTTTGGGACGCGGAAAAAATGGCCGACGCGTTGAAAAAGCGGGAAGACCTTCACCCGACGGCGCTGGACAACGGCGTCGCTTTGCTGCACCCGCGACGTCCGATGCCGTCGATTCTTGGCGAAACGTTTCTTGTTCTCGGCGTTGCGCCGCGCGGCATTCCGTTCGGCGGAGGATTCGGAAACCTGACCGACATTTTCTTCCTCCTCTGCTCCACCGACGACCGCATCCATTTGCGAGTCCTGGCCCGGCTAAGCCGACTGCTGACGCTCCCCGGTTTCCTGGACGAGCTGCGAAACAAAGAAAACGCCGGTGCGGCCCGCGACTGGATCGCCGCTTCGGAAGAAAAAATCTGACGCCCGCCCCGAGTCCGTGAAAAGAAACTGGAACACGCTTGAATTGTCGTCGTGATTTTGCGACAATCGGAGGAAATGGTTGTTCACAATTCATTCACACGAAAGGGCAAATGATGACACTCAAGAAAATCACCGTCGCGGCGCTGTTGGCGTTCTTTACGATTGCACCGGCTTTTGCCGACTGGAAAGAAGAGGCGGACCGACGGATCGAACAGCACCGGAAAGAAAATGTTTCGATTCATGTTACGGTCGACGGCAAGCCGGTCTCCGGGGCGGAAGTGTCGCTGAAACTGGTCGATCACGAATTTCTGTTCGGTTGCAATATTTTCAAATGGGGACGATGTCGCACTCCGAAAGAGAACGAGCTTTACCTCGGCGCATTCGACGACCTGTTCAATTTCGCAACGCTCGGATTCTACTGGTGGGCCTATGAACCGAAGCCCGATGAACCCCAATATTCGTACTCGCAACAGGTCGCGGACTGGTGCAAGGAAAAAGGGGTTCAAACCAAGGGACACCCGCTCGCTTGGAATTTCATCGACCCTCCCTGGGCAAAGGACGTCGATGAACACGAATTGTACCATCGTCAGATGGGGCGGAACTTCGACTGCGCACGCCGATTTTCAGGTCTGATCGACGTTTGGGACGTCGTCAACGAAGCGACGGCGTGGGATCGGGAAGATTGCCGGAAAAACGCGCCCCATTTGACGTCGATCATGGAGCAATACGATCCGATCGCATTCACCAAGTCGTGTTTCGAGGCGGCACGTGATGGAAATCCGAAGGCGAAACTACTGATCAACGACTATATGACCGGCAAGGAATACGTCGAGCTGATCGAAAAACTGGTCGACTCCGACGGCAAGCCGCTTTATGACATCATCGGAATCCAATCGCACATGCATTCTGCATCTTGGTCGAACGAACAGCTTTGGGACACTTGCGAACGGTTCGCCGGATTCGGCGTTCCTCTCCACTTTACGGAATTGACGGTCCTTTCCGGTTCGATTCCTTTCGACTGGAGCAACCAAAAACCGATTCCGACGACGCCGGAAGGGGAACAGAAACAGAAAGACGAAGTGGAGCGAATCTACACGATGCTTTTTTCGCATCCGTCCGTCGAAGCGATTACCTGGTGGGACTTTTCGGACCAGGGCGCTTGGATGCATGCCCCCGCCGGGCTTGTTCGCACGGACATGACCGCCAAACCTGCTTACGACGCTCTCAAAAAACTTGTCCGGGAAACCTGGACGACCGACGTCGCGCTGAAAACGGACGCCCAGGGAGAGACGACGGCTCGGGCGTTCCGTGGAACTTACCAAGTCGAAATCACGCTTCCCAATGGGAAGAACGCCCGCTTTCCCGCTCGAATCGAAAAAGGAGAAAACAATTTAACGTTCGATTTAAAGCCGTAATCGGATAGAAGGTAGACGGCAGAGGATAGAGGATAGAGGATAGAGGTGAATTTGGCTTGGTATTGCGTTTTATTTGGAAAGTGCGCCGTTAGCGGCGGGGCTTGCCCCGCGTTTGTTAAGTGAAACGTCTCGTCCCACCCAACTCCCTCAAATGGGACCGTCCGCGCAACCCCGTTGGGCTTGTCGTTTTACACCTCTTTTTTGTTTTTTTCCGCCCCGGGGCCGAAAAGATTCCAGCCGAGGGCGAAATCGTGCCGAATCAATGCCTCTTTGACACAAACGCTTACCATTTACAACGATGTGGAGGACAACGGGAGGCTAACTGATCCATTTGACTTCCAGCTCTTTTCGGAATGGGATCCGTTTGTAGACTTCCTGGCCGGGGTATCCGACGAGGATCGCGGCTTGGATTTTTTCGGTTTTTTTGAGTCCAAGCCAATTCCCGATCGCCGGATTAGCTTGGGCGGCCCGAATGAAATAGCCGGCCCAGCAGGTTCCCAAACGTAAGGCGACGGCGCACAGTTCGAGCGTTTCCACGGCGATGGTGCAGTCGACTTCGGCGAAGATCGCGTCCGGTTCGGTGTAAGCGACGACCAAAGTGGACGCTCCGCGAAGAATCATGTCGTTTCCGTCGTCCCAAGCGTCGACCTGACGCTTGTACGGATCCTGTCCCCGCAACGTGTCGGCGATGAGTTCCCCGAGTTCGAGCATCTTGTCCCGATGTCGGACCACAATCCACTTGACCGGTTGCCCGTTTCGCGCGGACGGCGCCCAGCGCACGACGTCCAACAGCGATTCCAATTTGGCGACCTCGACCGGCTTTTCCTCGAAATGCCGGATCGAACGCCTCATGCGGACCAGCGTGGAAATATGATCGAATCGAGGAATGCTTTCTTTCGGAATCGTTTGGCACGCTTCATGCCCCAGCCCGCCGACGGTAATCGCCCCGACGGGACAGCCCGCAACGCAGTGCCCGCAATTGATACAGGCTTCAGAAGCATTCGGAACGAGCGAGGGACATTCGGTGTGATTCTTGCGCGTATACAACTGATTCGGGCAGCTTAACACACACTGTCCGCAGCGAACGCACTGATATCGGTCGATTTGAAGGGTTTCGTGCATATCACGGAAAAGGGCTTTGGACCAAAATTTATCGATAAACCTTCCTCTATTCTAGTCAAAAGAACGTAAAAATGCAATTCCGGCGAACATTTTTCAAGATTTTATTCCGAGTCGTATTGACTTCGGCTATTTCTTGAAATACACTAATCTAATAGATTAGTTAAAAATACTTTTCCAGGAGTTTTTTTCATGGTACGTCAAGAATCGCCTCTCGCCCCGAGTGAGCGGGAGTTGGATATTTTGAAGGTTTTTTGGGAGGTCGGCGAAGCGCCGGTTCGCGTGATTCATCAGAAGATGAGTCCCAATGGCCAGTTCGCTCCGACGACGATCCAAACGCTCGTCCGAATCATGGCCGAGAAAGGTTTTTTGAATGTGCGAGCCGAAAATCGGACGCTCTACTATTCGCCGGTCTACACGGTCGAACAGGTCAGTTCGCGGTTTTTGCACAAAGTGTTCGACGGCGCGGTCGACCAACTCGTTCTTTCCATGCTTCGGGCCGAAGATGTGTCGGTCGAAGAGCTGGAGGAAATCGAAAAGATCATCGCGAAAACCCGCAAAGAAAAACAAGCCGACAACCGGAGGGAATCATGAATACGTTTCTTTTTTTCGAAGCGGGAGCGTTTTTGCTTCTCGCCGTCGTT
>JAVBTU010000219.1:0-7311 GCA_031556015.1 Thermoguttaceae bacterium | reverse complement strand
TACGATACCGACACCACCAACCGCTTGCCCTTCGATTTCAATCGCAAAATCGGTGATAGGCGGCGGCTGAGAAACAACGGCGTTCAAATATTGCTCGGCATCTTTTTCCGTGTAGGGATGTGGAAACCGGTCCCGAAGATTACGGGAAATATTCACGTTGTTCGCGTTTTCAACGAGCGACGCAGTATCGGAAAGCTCCCATTTTCGCAGCGTAAAACATGGTATCTCGATTCGCATGATATTCCCTGTCAAAAGCGGTGAACTTCCGGTTTTTGTTCGTAATTGCCCATGCTCCAGAAAGCGACTTCGGCGTCGCCAAGGTAAAAGACCTCGAACGTCGGATCGTCCGCTCCGCCTTTGTAGATGTTCGCGAGCATCGGCAGAAGTTCGAACGCTTTCTGTTTGACATCACGGTTCGCCTCGAAAACCGCTTGACCGGAAAGGCGAATCCATTCCATCGACGGCGAGGTCGCGGAAATCTCGACGTTTGGATTCGCCTGCATTTGCCGGTACACCGCTTTCGTGTTCGACGTTCCGAACCAGAGTTTGCCGCCATGTTCAATCACCAAGCCGAACGGTCGGACACGCGGTTTGCCGCCGTCGACGGTCGCCAGATAAAACGTTTTGTTCTCTTGCAGAAATTTCAATGTTTTTTGTAGCATGTTCGTTCTCCGTTGCGAATTTTTTGGTTTGATTTACAAATGCCGAAATGACATTCTACTTGGTTTACGAATCTGCGCCGAGCGGGCTTTTTTCTGAAGTGATCCTTCGCTTTCATGATCAATTATGTTTCCCATTTCTTCACCCCTAACGCTATGCGTCCGGCATGAACATTAACAGCCAGTTGAAGGCAAATAGACAGTGAATCAGGGTCAACACTTGGAAAAAAAAGAGAGACCACGGTCGCGATTCGCCTCGTTTCCAAATCAAACGAGCCATGACAAGGAACGATAAAATCGTGGTCAGAAAGATGCATATCATCAATCCAAACAAAGGAAATGGATAGAAGTGCAGCCAGTTACTCCATGCTGCCCAATTGCCCTGCGACATCTGTTTCACCGGATGGCCACCAGAAAACATCATTAGGAACGTCGTCAAGGTGGAAAAGAAGGCAAATCCGTTGAGAGAAATAGCGATGAGAAACGAACTCGTTTTCTTTTCATTCTTGAGTAAACCGAGCAGCGAAAATACGAAAGCGAACATTGCGATCAACAAATATGTCGGTTTATAAATCGCGGCGAGAAAATCGAATGTACCAATTTTCAGATCGTAACGCCATCGTGCCGCTCGTCGTTCGAGCAAATCAAGTTGAGTTTAGTCGATTCCTTTCGCCTCAGTAAAAAGTGCGGCGTCCAGATACGCGTCGGTGAAATCCGCTCCTTCAAGATTCGCTCCGGAGAAGTCGGCCAAATACAAATCGGCACGAACCAAATGAACATTTTTGAGAATGGCTTCACAAAATTTTGCGTACTCCAAAGACGTATCGCTCAAATTCGCTCCGGTCAGGTTAGCTGTTTGAAAATCTCCGCAGCATGCAAAATGGGCACCGGAAAAATCGGTCCCCATGAGTCGAGCCCCTTGGAATTTTATGAACTGAAATTCGCACATCGTCGCATTGAGACCGATAAAAGTCACATTGGCCATCTCAGCTGATGAAAAACGCGTCGAATCCAACTGGGCCTCGGTAAAGTCCGCATTTTCAAGAAAGGCGTATGAAAAGTTTGCATTTTTCAAATTAGTTCCAACGAATCGAGCACCTCGGAGAACCGCATTGTTAAAATCCGAATCCTGCAAGTTACAGTGGGAAAAGTCAGCGTTCAAGGCAACAACGCCGCGAACTTCCTGCTTGAATTCGATTCCACTCAAATCAAGCCCGGTAAAATCCTTGCCGAACTGCTTGACGAGATCGATCTTTTCACGATTTCTCCACGCGATTTTCTCTTCCTCTTGTGTCAACGGCATGTTCTCGCGGCACTTTTCCAAAAAAGCGATTACGTCCGTTCGGGTCGGCTTTTCGTTTTCTTCCGCAGCAAGCGTCAGAGAAAGAACCTCCAGTACGATAAGACACAATACCAAGCAGGATGTAATTCGGACCACAGTTTTTTCTCCATAGAATATCATTCTTGCATTCGAACAACTCCGTACACCGCGACGAACCAATCGGCGAACTCTTCCGTGATTGGTTTTTTGGAATCGTGCTTGTTTTTCATCCAGTCGACGTGATGCCCAATTTCGTGGATCAACACGATCTTCAGGTAATACTTTTTCAAACTCTCTTCATCGAATTGGGCAAAAAGGCCGCCCTTGTATGACACGATTTTCGCTCCAGCCCAGCGGAACTCTTGAATCTCGTGCGGCGAGTAACGGCTGCAATTCCAGTTCATTCGTTTTTCGAGAAACGGATAAAGCACGATCATGCCGCCCGACTCAAAGGGATAATACATTCCGTCCCGAAACATTCGGCCTGCCGTCAGTTCCTGCTTTTTCGTACCGCCGAACAGGATGATCCGCTCCAAGCCGTGCAGAAATTTCAGCGGGATCGATTGGAGCGTCTTTTCCAAATCGTCTATCGTAAACGGCCGCACGAAGGTGTCACGAATGGGACGCATGTAAACGTCGATTTTCAATTCATCGGAAAGGATGATCGTGGTCATCGGATTCCGGTCGGCTCGCACGAGAGCCCATTCGGACAAGTACGGATCGAACTTGCTTTGATTGGAGCTTTTCGACCCGGACCAGGCGTTGGAGCGATTGCTGCGGTGCTTGTTTTGACGGAGGTTTCGCATGGAAGGAAAATCGATTTCGACATTCGGTTCTGGGGCGAAAATACTTGAAAATCGAACCGGTTCAGTTTACAATACTGCGACGGGCTGGACAACCTACCAGAGCGAATTGTACCACTTATTCATGCGACAATGAACGAAACAAAAGGAATACGAACACCCAAAGTGAGTAATTCAAATCAGGTTCACATAATCCGAAGTGTGATTGGAACGGTTATTCGCTATGGATATTTTGCAAGATGTCCTCCTGCTATTCCCTGTTTCCCCGATGAAGTCTCAAAGTAGTAAGCCCATATTACAGGTGGCTGTCCCCAATTGGACGGATCGCATACTGATTCACCGGAAAGGAAAAGGGGTCGGGAGTAATTTAGTTTGCCGGATAGGAGGTCTTGGCAGTTTGTCTTCATAAGTCGCTCGTTTTGGTTCTCTCAACATGAAGCGAGTATCGCTTATACGTATAATTTCCGACAATGCAAAAGTTCAACTTGTCTTGATCCACGGTCCAACAGCCGTAAAACTCTGCCTGTTTTGCGGCAATATACTCAATATATACTCCCGACCCCTTTTCTCCCTTTTCTCCCCCAAGCCAAATTCACCGCCAGGCTCTGATTCCTTGGTTCTGATTGTGGTTGTAAGAGAAATCTGGTGCGGTATAATGGCCGTACTCCGAGCGGTACACGCCTGTTTACCATGACTTCCGATACGCCACAAAACGCCCCGCACTTTCCCGTATTATCCGGAAAACGCGCCGAAACCGCTTCCAGGTCGCTTCGGGTGGTCTTTGCGTTGATCGTCGGAATTCCCGTACTGATTCTTTTCGGCCTCTTGATCGTCCAGAATTACTTCACCACTCGCGCCGAGTCGGCCAGGACGGTTCGAGAACAAATGGTCCACGAAGTCAAAACCCGGGCGAAAACGCTGAATCATCACCTCGCGATGATGTCACGGGATCCTGATCAAACCGCCTTGGCGATCACGATCCGCAAACCGGAAAGCGTCGACATGATGCTTTCGTTTCAATACGCGATGCTGGCCGATAATCCGATCATCTACGGCGGTGCGATCGCCTGGGAGCCGTTCACGTTCGACGCCGGGGAAAAATATTGCAGCCCCTACGTTTGGCGCGACCTGAAACACGGCGGCGTGGTCGCGAACATGATGTTCAATCCGGCCAACGATTACGACTATTTCGCCGGTTGGGATTGGTACGATCACCCGAAGGAAAAGTATGCAAACGATACGGATCATCCGCCGGCGCTTCGTTTCGTCGACGGACGAACCGAACAGGCGAAGCTGCCGCGCATCGAGCCGGGCTTATGGTGCAAACCGTATTTCGACGAAGGGGGCGGGGACGTGCTGATGTGTACCTATTCCGCTCCCTTTTTTCGGGACCGGCGGTTTTCCGGCGTCGTCACGTGCGACGTGACCACCGATTGGATCGCGGAGTTTTTGGGCGAAAAATCATTCGAAGGCGGTTATTTCATTCTCGTCGGCCATGAGGGTTCGGTCATTTCCTCTCCGAATCCGGAATTCGTCATGAAAAACATCGGCGAAATTCCGCACGACGTCAACGACGAGGACTGGGCCGCGCTGGTCGAGGCGATGAAAAACGCTTCCAAGTCGTTCGATCCCCATTCGGTCAACAATCGTATCCCCGGCAACGAGGGGACTTATCTTCCGGAATTGTCGTTCGTTCTCCATGCGTCGTATCGCGGGGGGAATCTTTGGACCGAAGGAATCCAGCTCCCTTCGACCGGCTGGACGTTACTGTGTGTCGTTCCGGAAAGTACCGTTTACGATGCCTCGAACGCCCAATTTCAAGGGATTGTCGTTTGGTTCTTCGTCGGACTTGTGTTGATGGGAGTCTATCTCTATTGGCAGGTGGACCGACGAATCCTCCGTCCGATCCGGCAACTGACGGTCGCGACCAATGCGGTCGCGGACGGGGATTTCGGCCATCGCATCGATGCGGACGATTTGGGCGAAAACGAGTTGACGGAACTGTCGCGCAATTTCAATCGTATGACCGGAACGCTCCGACAAAGCATCGAACAGGCCGTCCAGAGCCAATCCGCCAGGGAAGCCGCCGAGGAAGCCAACCGTGCCAAGAGTACGTTTTTGGCGAACATGAGCCATGAAATCCGGACCCCGATGAACGGTGTGATCGGTTTGGCCGACCTTCTTTCCCGGACGGAGCTGAGCGAACCGCAGCGTCAGTACCTCTCCCACATCCAGAGTAGCGCTAAATCGCTCTTGGCGATCATCAATGACATTCTGGACATTTCCAAGGTCGAGGCGGGCCGGTTCGTTCTCTCGGATCAACCGTTTTCCCCTCGTGAAATACTTGACGATGTGTGCAACTCGCTCGATTTCTCCGCACGCGAAAAATCACTCCGGTTCGAGCGCGACATTTCGCCGACCCTGCCAACGCTGTTACAGGGGGACGCCGGGCGTTTCCGGCAGATTTTGTTCAATATTCTCGGCAACGCGTTGAAGTTTACCTCCCACGGTTCGGTCGTGATACGGTGTCATGAAAAGAAGGAGGGAGACCAATGTCGCCTTGCCTGCGAGATCGAGGATACCGGCGTCGGTATGCCCGAGGATTTTCTCCCGAAACTGTTCGATCCGTTTTCCCAGGCGGATTCGTCCGTGACGCGAAAATTCGGCGGCACCGGACTTGGTCTTGCGATCGTCCGGCACCTGATCGAACAGATGGGCGGGACGCTCGAAGTCAAAAGCGATTTGGGCAAAGGGTCGAGTTTTCGGTTTTCCATTCTGTTTCAAATTCCCGATTCGCAGGAAACGGGCGCAACGGACCAAGCCCCGGCGACCGTGAAAGACGAAACGGAAAAACGGCTCCGCATCCTGCTCGTGGAAGATGTCCGTGTCAACGTCATGGTCGCCACGGGAATGATCCGTTCGATGGGGCACGACGTTTCCGTCGCGGAAAACGGGCAACAGGCCCTGGAGGAGTTGGGGCGCAATGATTTCGACATCGTCCTGATGGATTGCCAGATGCCGATCATGGACGGCTACGAGTGTACCCGCCGTCTCCGATCGGAAGAATCGGGCGTCCGCGATTCGAAGATCCCCGTGATCGCCATGACCGCCAACGCGATGAGCGGCGATCGGGAAAAATGCCTCGAAGCGGGAATGACCGACTATATATCCAAGCCGATCGATCGAAACATCCTCGCCGAAATGTTGCACAAATACCGGGGCGTCACAAGCGGTCACTCCGTTTAAGGGGTCGTCTCGTCTTCTCCGAAGCTCATCGTCAGGACGCTGTGCTTGAGCCCTTTGATACGGCGCAAGCGGAACAGAAACTCTTTGATCTGGGCACCGGAGCCGCGAACGACGATGATTTCCATGCAATTCGCGTGATCCAGGTGGACGTGTTGGGAGCAGTGAATCACGTCGCTCCAGTCGTGTTGCAGCGCAAGCATTTTTGGAACGACGCCCGGCTTGTGGTGATCGTAGACGACGGAAACCGCTCCGGCCACGTGTTTGCCTTTTTCCCATTCCCGTTGCACGAGCGATTCGCGGATCACGGATTTAATCGCTTCCGACCGCGTCGGGTACCCACGCTCCGCGGAGTAGGCGTCGAATTTTTGCAGCAGCTCCTCTTCGACGGAGATGCTGATTCGGGTAATTTGGGACATTTACGGGGGAAACAAAACTAGCCGAAAGTTTTTTTCATGAAAACCGCGTTCGATTTTTGCGACTCTTTCCAGTCTCCATCGACCGCGGTTTCGACGACGAGCCAGCCTTGGTAGTCGTACTTTTCGAGCAGGTCGCGGAACTTGAGGAAATCGACCTTGCCTTTACCGAGCCGACTGCCGTATTCCTTGCAGTGGAGCTGGTTGATCGCTTTCTCTTTGAGCAGCAGTTCCATGTCGTCGTAAATCGCGTACTCCTTGGTCAACATGTTTTGGATGTCGAAATAAATCTTGACCGCGTCGCTGCCGATCTTTTGGAGCAGATCGAGGTTTTCTTTCGCGTTCAAATAACTCTCGACTCCGAGAACGACATTCTTTTTTTCCGCTTTCACGGCGAGCCGTTTCAACTTTTCGATCGCCTTGTCGCGTTTTTCGACGTCGTCCTTGATGTCTCCGTTGCCAAAAAAAGCGAGTAGGACATTTTTGAGTTTCATTTCGGCGAGCGCGTCGATGCAATCGGAAACCCAACCCTCGGTCTGTTCAGCGGTGGACAGCGGGACTTCGTTGAGGATTCCCATGGCGAGCGAACAGATCGCGACATTTTCTTTTTTCGCGGCTTCGAGAAATAACGTCCTGTTTTTCGGTTGGGAAAGCGAATGATCCCCCTGCGGCGAGTAGGAGACTTCGACGCCGTCGAAACCGAGTTCCTTGGCCAAAGCAAAGCTGCCGGGCGAACCGGAAGATTGCAGGTCCCAATCGCAAATTCCGATTTTGTACGCACGTCGGTTTTGGGGGCCGCAAACCAGGTGGATTCCTCCCAGGAGCGGACCGCACGGACAAAAAGCGCTGGTTTTCTGGAAACATAGGAA
>JAVBTU010000163.1:0-3176 GCA_031556015.1 Thermoguttaceae bacterium | reverse complement strand
CGGGCACGAACGGCTCTTCGTGAATCGACGATTTCGCGGCGATCATCGTTTCCCGGGTGAAAATCTGCGGAATCGCCTGCGGGTCGTCGCAGGTGTAATGTCGTCCGCCGCCGTTTTGCGCGATCGTTTTCAAAAGCTCGTTATCCGCGTCGCCGACTCCGATCGTCGAGACGGTAATCTGCGCGTTGACCATTTGCCGGGTGATCCCTTC
Organism: Thermoguttaceae bacterium; assembly: GCA_031556015.1. GTDB lineage: Bacteria > Planctomycetota > Planctomycetia > Pirellulales > Thermoguttaceae > JAVBSX01. The sequence goes on along the minus strand of JAVBTU010000163.1, from coordinate 2,965 downwards.
GTAGTCTCCCGGAGCGCTTTGCCCGTCGGTCAGCAGGATCACATGCTTGAGTTTCGCGGTTACTTTCATCAACTGATCGTAAGCGTCGACCATACCGGGATAAATATTTGTTCCGCCCGCTGCTTCGATCGTGCTGATCGCCGAGTTGACGCTCGACACGGACGACACGTTTTGAATCGGGACGATCACATCGGTCGCATGGTCGAACGTGACGACGGAAATATAGTCCCGAGGCGTGAGCAATTCGACGGCGCTTTTGGCGGCGTCTTTGGCCATTTCCATCTTTTCGCCCCCCATCGAACCGGAGTGGTCGATCACCAGGCACATCGCCAGGGACGGTTTTTCCTTTTCCTTCTCGAAACTGCATGAAACCGGCAACACTTCTTCCAGCGGCGTTTTGGAATAGCCGCCCAAGCCGAACGAATTCTCCCCGCCGAGCATCAGCAAACCGCCGCCCAGATCGCTTACGTAGGTTCGCAGCAATTCCATCTGTCGGATCGTGAACGATGTTGCCGGGACATTGGAGAGGATGATCGTTTCGAAATTCTCCAGTTCGTCCAAGGAGCGCGGCAAACCTTCGGCGGGCCGGACTTCAACCTCGATTTCCTGTTCCCGAAGCGCACTGATGAAATCACGAACCACGTTCGGATCGCTTTCGATGAGGAGCATTCGCGGCTTTCCGCCGACGAAAACCAGTCCGGCGGCCGTGTTGTTGTCGAGAATCGTATCGTCCGGCGATTCGACGGTCGCCGAGAATTCCTGCTGTCGCTGATCCTCGACGCTTTGTTGGAAGCGGAAGACGTTCTCGCCGACGGCGAGCGGTTGCTTTTCTTCGACGATTTTATAACCGCCCCGATAGACGGTGATCGTTCCTTCCGTTGGGCGGTTGCTTTGTACGACGACTTCGAGCGTGAACGGTTCCCCTTGTCGGACTTGCGGCGTCATACGAATTTCGGCGAGCTGCACTTCCGGCTTTTCCGGGGCCGGGAGCGGGACGGTGGAAATCGGAACGCCGCTTTGAATTGCCGCGGTGAGCGAATTGCCGGTTGTTTCGTTGCCGTCGGACAGGAGAACCAGTTGCGGGACTTTGTCCGGCGGAATTTTCGCAAGGGCCGGGACGATCGCCGCCGCGATATTCGTTTCTTCAGAAGGGGGAAAAGGGGAAAAGGGGAAAAGGGAGAAAGGGGAATTTTTCTCCTTCGCGACTTCGGCGGCCCGGTCCAGATATTCGTTGGCGACTTCCTTTGCTTTTTCGTCGATACTTCGACTTTCATCGACGAGAAAGACGACCATTTTTTCATGCGTCGGTTTCAGCAGGGCGAGTCCGGCGAGGGAGAGCACGATCAACGCGACGATCACGGATCGCACAAACAGGGAAAAGAGCCGCTGTGTACGGGAAAAATCGACCAAACTCCTGCGGTATGCCCAAACGAGTCCCCCTAAAAGCAGAAGCCCGAACAGATAATAAGGATGGGCCAATTCGAGCGACATAACCCGCGTTTGGTGGAGGGATGAAAATTTTTCACGTCAATTTCAATAACGTCCGTCCCATTGTATCCGTCCTTTTCGGAACACTCAAGAGAGTCGAAAAATGAAACAAAGGATGTCTTTCTTGACTTTTTCAAGGAATCGAATAACATCGACTTACGACTTTCCCCTCTGTCCTCTGTCCTCTGTCCTCTGTCCTAATGTCCCACCCCGATAAAGCAACTTACAAAGATTCCGGCGTGAATCTGGAAATTTACGCCGAATCGATGTCGCGGCTACCGAAGCTGGCGGCCCGTACGTTTTCGCCGCAGGTTTTGCGGCTCGACGGCGGTTTTGCCGGCTTGTTCCAACTGAATTCCGACCGGAAAAAATACGCCGATCCGGTTCTGGTCAGTTGTACCGACGGTGTCGGAACGAAACTCAAGGTCGCCTGTTCGATGAACCGGCACGACACTGTAGGAATCGATCTGGTTGCGATGAGCGTCAACGACGCGATCTGTTGCGGGGCCAGACCGCTCTTTTTCCTTGACTACGTCGCGATGCCGAAAGACGATCCGGACCTGCTCGAACAGCTCGTTTCCGGAATCTCCAACGGCTGCGTTCAGGCCGGCTGCGCTTTGCTCGGAGGAGAAACGGCGATCATGTCCGATCTCTATCAGCCGGGGGAATACGACTTGGCGGGGTTTTGCGTCGGCGTCGCGGAAAAAAGCCGGATTCTCGACGGCAAAGCGATTCGGCCCGGCGACGTTCTGATCGGCGTCGCGTCCAGCGGTTTGCACTCCAACGGATACAGTCTGGTCCGCAATATCGTATTCGAGCGGAGCGGTTTGTCCGCCGAAACGTTCGTCCCGGAACTGAATCGAACCGTCGGCGAAGAACTGCTCGAGCCGACGCGAATTTACGTCAAAACGGTTCTCGAATTGCTCGAAAAATATGAAGCGAACGAAACCATCACCGGAATCGCCCACATTACCGGCGGCGGCTTGGAAGAGAATTTGTGCCGTATTTTGCCGCAAGGGTTGAAATCGGAGATTCGAAAAAATTCCTGGAGAGTTCCCCCGGTGTTCGATTGGCTGCAAAAACTCGGTAACGTCGATTCTGGCGAGATGGAACACGTTTTCAACCGCGGCCTCGGGCTCGTTTTGGTCGTCCGACCGGAATTCGCAGACGAAATTCAAAACCGTATCGATTTCGACTCATGGATCATCGGAGCAATAAGGGAATAAGGGTGGAAGGGGAGAAGGGTGGAAGGGAGGAAGGGACGGAGGGAAATTGCGTCTCTCTGCCCTCCTTCCATCCTCAATCCTCTATCCTCTATCCTCTCATCTTAATCGGCTACCGTGCGACCGGAAAGACGACGCTCGCCCGGTTGCTGGCGGAAAAACTGGGAGTTGCCTGGTACGACAGTGACGTGTTGATCGAAAAACGGGCCGGAAAATCGATTGCCCGCATCTTTGTCGAGGAGGGTGAGACAGCG
>JAVBTU010000101.1:0-5292 GCA_031556015.1 Thermoguttaceae bacterium | reverse complement strand
CGAGTATCTTGAGGGGATCACGCCGGAAGAACTACTTGCTTTTCACGAAAGCATTTCTGTGACGCCGCCCAAGGACTTCGACAAAGCCCGCGAAATCGTCCATCAATGCGAAGAACTTTGGACGGAATTGCAGAGTTTCAAAGACGAGCCCGGTTTCTCGACCAACCATTTGGCCGAAGGGACGCAACACCACGACTGGCTCATTCGGGCTCAAGCCCTGAATCGTTCACTTCCACCCAAGGAAGAAATCGGCAGCGAGGCTCATGCGCTTCCCGGTTGGTTGATTGACGCCGCTTTTAACTTGGCGGGACAACATCAAATACCGGGCTGGAAATCCAGCATCGAAGAACGTTTTATCAAATACCAGCTTCCCGTGGCGAAAAAAGCCGTTCAATCCAATCCATAACACCGTTTGTTGATCCTTTTCCCTTTCCTGAAATTTCCATGAAAACACTGTTACGATTTTTGCCGTTGTTTGTGTTGCTCTGTGTCACCCACCTTTTCGCCCAGCAGTCCGAAATCGACCAAAAGAAATTTCGTGCTCAGCAGAAGATGATGCCCGCGATGTTGAAAATGTTTATCAAGATGCAGGCCGAGGGGCATCATGCCGGTGTCATGCTCCTTGAAGACGGCGACGATCCGGAGTTTCGGGCCTTGACCGGTATCACGAACAAGGAGTTCACCGAGTATTACAACTACATGATGGAGATGTGGTCGCAGGTCAAACCGCAGGCGGAGCCGCTCATGCTCGCCGTCGCTGACACCGACGATCCCGCCGAAATCGAGGAGCTCACCGGGCAAATCGAAACGGTTCTGTCGACCGCTTACGAACGGTCCACGGCGAAACTCCTTGAGGTCGTGACGCCGCAACAGTTGACGAAACTGCGGGAACTGGACCTGCAATTGGGGGAGCAGATGGCCGAAATGGGCTTCCCCATCATCAAATTCGACGCCTATGCCGCACTAGACCTGACGCCAAGCCAACAGGAAAAACTCGATAAAATCCGCGAGGAATCGGAGGTCGAGCAACTGCAATTCATGGACGAGTTTACGAAGATGATGCCCAAGCCCGGCCAAAAGCCGACGCCGGAGGAGATGAAGGCGATGCAGGAAAAAATGGAAAAGCGGGGCGAGGAGAGCAAGAAACTCATCGCAAAAATCAAGTCGCGGATTCTCGTCATTCTCGACAAAAAACAGCAAGCGAAACTGGAAGACCTCCTGAAAAACATACCCGATTACGTGAAAAACAAGTTGAAAATGCCGCCGCCGTCGAAGCCTGTCGACGAGAAAAAATACGAAGCGTGGAAAGACGCGTGGAAGCCGGGCGACCCAATCCCGGAAGAGTTTCGGGCCGAAGAAAAGAGTCGCCGCAGGGCATTCCCCTCGGCTCGGTAACACCACAGTAACTTTTCGTTCGGTGGCGGGGTGTCGGTCATAACACCGCCCCTTGTTAGATCGCCCCTGTCCACCGAACATTTACCCTTACGACATCATGAAGTACCTTTTACCAGTCAGTTTGGCTTGGGCTGCGGCTTTCTTCGTCAGCCTGATCGTTTTAATTGTCGTCGCGATCCGCAACCGTCACGAACCTCGCGGCGAAAGCGCCGTCGTCGAATTCATCCACGTTCTGCCGTTCGCGATTTGGACGATTTGCCCGAATGTGGTTCACCTGATTCTTTTGACGCGGCGTCCCGTCTCGGCGAGCGTGGAGGTGATCGTTTTCGCCGCGTGGTGGTACTTCGTTTTTCAGTGGAACATGAACGATCCGCGTTACTGCTGGACCCGCGTGCTCGGCTCGTTTGCTGTGTGCATCCCGATCATGGTATGGGCGAAAGGGCTTTCGTTTTGAGGAGCAAACGTAAGCATGACGCTTACTCATGCAAATATTCATTTGACAAAACGGATCGGTCGATTTATGATGGGTATAGAGACGTCGTGATGACCTGCCCTTCATCACGACGATCCCACAATTGGTGGAAGGGACCTCGTGGAGCTTATTGCCCCTGAGCGAAACGAACACGACCGCCATTTTTCGTTCTTGGTATGCTGGGCCGTTTTGCGTCGGGAAAAGGCAAATTCCAATCTATCCGGCGGCCGGACGCTTCACTTTTTGAACCGGATACGGAAACCGCGAAAACATTCGCTCAATCGCAGACGGATTCATGTATTTTTTTGCATGAGAAAGCAACTCAGCGCCAGGATTTCGCGACTTGTTTTCCTCACTACCGTTCTCATATCGGACATTCAAGTTTCAAAAAATTCTTTTTCGCGATCTTGTACTGGATTTCGTATTTCTGTAGAATACTCCTTTCGCAACGTGTGAATTCTTTCTTGCCCCTTTTCGGAGAAAATCATGAACGATCAAATCAAACGCCGCACATTCATTGGAGCGGCTGTCGGTACACTGCTCGCGGCTCCGTTCGCGTTTCGTTACTTCGGGAGCGGGAAGAAGTCAATCTCGTCTTACCGATTCGAAAAGGAACTCCAAAAATACCAATCACTCGTCGACGTTCCCGTGCGAACGATCGGTGATGTTCCCTCGGTAGTGTTGAGTTTCCGACCGCAGCCGAAGACCGAGTGGAATTACGTCATGTTTCTCCCGGCGTTTCTACCGGAGAAAATTTCGCAGGCGACCGCCGGGGAGCCGGATTACTTCATTGCGAGGGAAGGTTCGATCTACGTTGGAAAAACGAAAGCCGACCAGACCGCGATCTACGGTGAAGAAACCGTCTCGAAAACCTGTTCGCCCATCGGGCAGGACGTCCAGAAGGAAATCGCATTCGCCTATTTGGTTTCGAACGGCAAGCTCCAACTGGCCCGCGAAAAAGGCTCGAAGGAAAAAGTTCATCGAGAAAAGCAGCTTGAAAATCTCCTGTCGCTCCAAAAACTGCCGAACAAGGAACTGACGGTCGGCACGAAATGGACTTCCGACCCGGGGCGCATGTTGCCGTTTACCGGGTTCAAGACCGATTACCAAATCGCCGGATTCGCCGAGATTGCCGGACGCAAAACGGTCAACGTGCAGTTTTCGGCCAGCGTACCGGACGTGCTGAAAAAGAAGGGGGAAACGATGACGAATTCCCATAAGGGGAACGCGTATTTCGACCTCGAAACCGGGCTGTTGGTGCGGCAGGAAACGGAATTTTTGCCCCGCTGCACGGGCCTGTCCGCCGAACTGAAGGAACTGAGCGCCAACGGGAAAATGGTCGTCCAACTCTTCCCGGCGGAGCGTCAAACCCTCGATCCGGCTTCACCAGTGCCTTTGGTACGCGAATGTCGGGCGAGTCAGCCGCTCCGCAATCGAGAAAGATGTTTCCGTTTTTTTCGCCATCGGACGATATAGAGTCCCGCCGATTTTTGGAGGACGGGCTCCCAGTTTTTTTCATTGAACGGAATCGGTTTTCTCTTGGCGGGAATCGACTCCAATAATGTAATGATTTTCTCGCGGTCGAGATCGAGCTTATCTTCTCGTTCAAAAAGGTAGTATTGCAGAGCCGCCAGTTGAATGGAACGTTCCCGAAGCTCTTTGGGATGATGGAAAAAATCGAACTTTTCACCCGGATCGTCGAATCTTTTTTGGGGGCCGGGAACGATGTTCCAGTGCCCCCAACAGAGTGTTTTCAACAAGGAATCCCGGTCAACAAAACGTTTCTCTCGCATCGGTTCGAGACAGTTGCACTCGACCCACTTTGAATTTTGGACTCGTCCGAAAATCAAACGTATCCAAGCACAAAGAATTTCCCATTCCCCTTCGCGAATCAACCGGTTCCAGCTTCGCTTAACGATCCCCCACGATACGAGGTGATGTCTCGACATCGGCACGGTCTGTGTACCAAACAGGAAATGATCATGCTCCTGTTTGTTTTTGGGACGTTTCCCGTAGATCATTCCATCTTTTCGGATCGGCATGAGGATTCACCGTAAGATTGATACACAAAAATGTTCATCGGCATCCTTGTTGAATATATTCCTTATGGGGCAGTACGTGTGGCGAGAATTCCAGTGGAGTTCGTGAAATCACCGTCTGCCCGCCTCCGCATTCTATGAAAATTCATCGCAATAAACAATCCGACGAAACGAAAATTTGGCGAACCGATCGACAGATCCGACCAGCATCGGTGGGATGAACAATTGGCAAACAAATCTCAAAGATGTGAGGGGGAATTATCAAGCGAATCAATTGCTGAGGACATTTTCGATACTCATTCGGTCCGACTGTATTTCATTCATCGGGGATTTACGAAAACGTCCCGCTTTTCCTTGCTTCCTCACGCTTGCTTTCGTGTTTCGGAAAAGATACAATCCCTTCGTTTGCTCCTTCTCGGAACCATCGCATAATTCGCTTCCCACTTTGTAGTCTCGTGACAGAAAAAAGTCTTACCATCGATCCGGCCACGCTGTTGCCGCTGGTGAGCGTGCGCCGGATGAGTCGCCGGTTCGGAGTTCTGCTGCGGCACTACTGGCTCCCGGCGACGGAATTGACGTACCGACGCACGGCGGTGCAGCAAAAGCCGGGGGATAATCCGCAAACGATAACTCAAACCGTTCTTCGTCAACCCGCCAAATGCGATTCCGACGTTTGCGTCTGGCGGGAAAAGATTCTCGACAGGGATGGCACGGCGACCATTTGCCCCTTGGAACCGCCGACGCTCACGGAGGAACATTTTTGTATTTACAATCGCTCCGAACAAACGTTCCGCAGACAGGGAATTTTGGAGTTCACCGCAACGCCGGAAACGGAAAACGAAGCGAGAATCCAGGCGTTTTTGCATCAGCCTGTTTTGACGCCGCTGCTACCCATCCCGGTCGGCTTCCAATGGCATGTCCGCGCCGACGACGGTTTTTTGGAATTCACGCTCGATTCGGAAACGGTTGTCGAAGACATGCCGGTCGTATTGATCCGGCGAAACGGGCGGTTTCCTGTAGGCGACCGAACCGTCGAGCGAACAGGAATCACCGCCGTCGCCCGGGAACGTTCCCTGGTTCTTGAGGACCGAACCCGGGACGTTTTCGACGACGGCACCGACACCCAAACCACACTCCAACTCCTCGAATCCCGTCTTCCGTAAATTATCACCTATCACCTATCCCTTATCACCTACCAATGCTTCCTCTTTTCGTCAAATACCGCACCGAATCCGGCAGAGGCTATTTGTACGACCTCGGGACGGGCGACATTCTGGAGGCGGACGACGCGGAGTATGAAATCGTCGACGATTATCGGCTCCTGACGCACGACGAAATCCTCCAGAAATACAAGCATCTTGGCGAGAAAACCGTCCGAAGTGCCCT
>JAVBTU010000485.1:0-10776 GCA_031556015.1 Thermoguttaceae bacterium | reverse complement strand
TTCCGTTTCGATTCCGGACGCGGTCAATAGTTGCGGCAGAATCGTGTTGATCGAGCCGCTTTCCGATTTGGGTGCGAGAACCAAAAGCGGTTTCGTTCCATCGATTCCGACCAGACGCCTCGCGGAATTGTTTTCCGGAATCGGGTCGGGAAGTTCGCCGTTGATTTTCAGCGTGTACGCGAGCGTTCCTCCTTTCAGAGCCCGATCGCGGAAAACGAGCCGGTTTTCGCCGGTCGTCATTTCCTTCTCGCCGGACCCGATCACGACGGGAGAACCGGTCGGGGTGTCACGAAGCAGCTCGTATCGCACTTTTTGCGTAATCGGAACCCGAACCGACGCGCTGACCGTGAACGCTTCCCGGGGGGAAACAATCTGCGGGGCTTCGAGCATCGCGACGGCGACGTCCCCGACGTTGGTCCGTTCCAGGAGCCGGTAATCGACGGCAATCCCCCGTTGCATCAGCCGCGACGCGAGATGGATCGGATTTTCGCCGGTATACCGTCCGTCGGTGAAAAGCACGATCCTTCCTTTTTCACCGCTGGGAATCAACGAAAACGCCTGTTCGAGCGCCCCGTGAAGATCGGACGCGTCGGGCGAATTTTCGGACACGAAACTGGAAAAACTCTGCTTCGGCCCCGGAATCCGTTCGGGAAACGAAAGCGCCCCGAATGAAACGACGCCGATTTTGTCGTCGATTCCGGCGTGTTCGATCACCAGATTGATCGCCCCGATCGATTCATCGCGGGACTGCGGCGGCATGGAGCGACTCAAATCGACGACGGCGACGACGGTCCCGCTGCGGGTCGGGAAAAGCAGCATCGGTCCGCACATCGCGATCACGATCAGGAGCATGAAAGCGATTCGCAACCCGGTCAGTAAACGGGACGGAATTTTCCACGCGACCAATGCGCACAGCAAAGGTATCAGGAGCAAAAACCAAACCGGCTGCTGAAAATAAAGCATGGACTGTTCGCGAAACGAATTTGAAATAGATCACGCTCCTCTGATTATACCGAATCGCGTTTTCCGAGGTAGTCCGGGAGCGGCGAGGAGGCTTTTCAGAGCAAACCGCTAACAAACATACCAGCCCCCAAGCGACAGCGCTCGTTGTACCACACATCTTTTTTATCAGTTGTGTTCGTCAAATAACTCCGGTCCCTTACAAAAACCATATTTTTTGAGGAAAAAACAACCTCAGTAGCCTCGGACGCTCGCTTTTCACAGACCTCGTTACCTTATTCAAGTTCTGGAATAAGGTAATGAGGTTTGTTTTCTTGTCGTATTTGGGCTACTGAGGTTGTTTTGTCAAACAAAATAAGGTGAAAATAAGGTCTTTTGATTGTTTATATCGGTTCAGATTCGAAACCGCGCGTTGCCCAGCCCGGTGCAAGCCCCGGCGCTAACGGGGAGCGTCCCAGGTGAAAGGGACGGTCCAATGCTCCACGTTTTGATAAAAGTGGAGCAGTTCGTTCGAGGGAAGCGAATCCGAGGGGGCCGGAAGGGAATCGCGGCCGGTTGCGCCGGATAATTCTTTGCGGAAAAGATAACAGTCCTTGTACTGCCAAAGGGGAAGGACGGTCGTCTCTTCGAAGCTGAGTTTATGGATCGCCCGGAGTTCCTTGGCGACGTCGACCCATTCTTCGGCTTCCTCCAGCTTCTTCAAGGCCAAATCCATATAAACGCTCGACGAGCCGACCAGCCCGTCGCCGCTGAGAATCGCGCGGACGTCGAACATCGGTTCCGACACGGGGCAGGCGACGAACCAGAAATCGACGCGACGGCCCCGTCCGATCGGTTCGGCCGGGTCGTAAGGGACGAGTCGTACGGGAATTCCGATCGATTCCCACTGTCGCCAAATCATCTGCACCGCCGTGAGCGACGCCGGATTGTCCGGGTGCGCGATCACGATTTCCGGCATGTCCGCGGCGAGTTGGAGGATGCGTTTTTTCTTCGGCTGTTCTTCTTCCAGGAGCAAATTTTTGTCCCGGGCATGGGAGAGCGACATCAAAATGAGCGCGACGGCCAGCTTCGGGTCGTACAATCGCGGCGCCAACAGCGGGTCGCAACCGTAACCGATCGGGTCGACGTCGGAACTCCCTTTCGGCGCGACGCCGCTGATCACTTCGACGCCGTTTGGCTTCGCGCCGGAACCGTTCGGACCGTTCATTTGCCGCACGATCTGTTGGCGATTGAGTCCGTACAACAAAGCGCGGCGAAACGTCCGACTGCCGGGGAGCGGGCGTTTGCGGTTGGGAATCAGAAAGTGAACGGTCGGCGTCGTATATCGGCCGACGGTATATTTCTCCGCAAGCTCGGGCCGGTTCGCGATTTCCCAGGGAGCAACCCGATCGATCGCGAGAATTTTGTTCTGTTCGAGAAGTTTCAATCCCTCGTCGAAATCGGTGATCGGGAGTTCCCGAACGATTTTCGGACCGGTCCCGAAAGGAAAAGCGTACCCTTCGTTGAACTGAAAAACGGTCGTCGTCGATTTTTCTTGTCCGGCCCGTCGAATAAACGGACCGGTCCCGTCCGTCGGAAGCGGGGCCGTCCCATCGAAAGGCGATCTGAAAATCGGAACGCGAAAGAGCGATTCCGGAAGCACTTGACGCCGTTGAAATCGGATCGAGAGCCGGTCGGATTCCTCGATGTCCACCGAGCCGAATTCGCTTCGCCAAAGGGACGCGGAAAGATTTTTTTCCGGTTCGATCAAACGGAGCAACGATTCGGCGACCTCGACGGCGCCGACCCGGGCGTTGTCGGGGAGCTTGAGCCGCAGCAACTGTCCGTAATTATCGCGTGAAATTTCCCCGAAAGGAGAGGCGTACTTTCCTCCCTCGACCTCATATCCGACCTGCTCGACGAAATCCCGGGCGATCAGACGGTGCTGTCGTTGCGCGGCGAGCGGAGAATGAATGTTCGCCAGATAAAACAGGGACGGGGGGGAATCCGCCGAAGCCGGCGTCGTTTCGCTGACGCCGACGGTGATACCGGGATACTTTTCGTGCAACATTTCGGCATGTTCCCGGAGTCCGACCAGTTTCGGCCAGATCGCTGCCGCTTCGTCGTTTTTTTGCGCGGCAGTCGCGAAGTCCCCGGCCTGGAGCGATTGTTTCGATTCTTCAAACAATTTTTGTGCCCGATTCGAGTACGCCGTTTCCCACCGCCGGGCGATAGGATGATCGGGGTAGTACGACAGGAACCGCCGGATCAGATCGCGGGCTTTTTGATAATCTTCGGCTTCGGTTACGTCTTTGAGGAGATCGTTGAAAATGCGTCCCCAATTCTCCGCCAGACCGGGATAGTCTTTCCGTTCCGCGTAAAGTCGTTCCAATCGGGCAATCGCGTTGACCCAATCACGATGCTTGCCGAAAAAGATCGCCTCGCCGAGGAGGAACTGCCGATACGGTTCCGTTAATCCTCGCGGCGGATCGTGGGATTGCGACAGATAATCGTAATATCCGTACAGTTCTTCCAGCGACGCTTTCAGGGAATCGTCCCCGGGAACTTCCCGCGGCGCAGCGCCCGGGGGTATTTGCGGGAGCGCCGTGATTTTTTGCATCAATTCCGCCTGTTTCGTGAGAAGTTCCTCGAAAACGAGCTCGTTGAACGTTTCGATCTTGGCAACGGCGGACCAACTGATCAGGAACTCCTCCATGGGATATTCGATGAACCGGATCGTAATTTCGCCGGAGGTCGGAAGAGCCGCCGGTTTGCGTCCGTCGGGGAAATCGAGGGGAAAAACGTCGAACGCGCCCGCGCCTTCCGCTTCGGTCAATGTGATCCGATTGAACGCTTCCCGTTGATAAAGCGGCGGCTCGCCGTACACGACAGAAATCGCGACGAAAATCCAAAAAATCAGTGGGAACGGGATCGTTTTCATACGGTTAACTCCGTGGGACGGAAATGAACCGGAGGTTTCGCTTGAGGCTGTAGGCTGAGCCTGAAGCCTGATTCCGAAAACCGGTTTCGTCATTCAGACAGCACAGTTACCGGATCTCTTGGATATTATCCCGATGAACGGCTTCGGCGTAAGGACAGCGGCCGAGAATTTCCGCGATTTCGTTGCTTTTGCGTCCGTTGATCCGAACCAGGTCGCGGCGGCTGTAGTTCGTCAGGCCCCGAGCGATTTCCCGGCCGGACGGGCCGACCAGGGAAACGAGATCACCCTTCTCGAACATTCCGTCGCACTCGACGATGCCGATCGGGAGCAAACTTTTCCCTTTTTGCGTGATCGCGCGAACGGCGCCGTCGTCGATACGGAGAATTCCGTTCGGCATTCCGGCGTATCCGATCCAGCGTTTGCGGGCGGTGAGAAGCTGGTCCGACGCGATGAAAACCGTTCCGACCGTTTCGCCGGCGAAAATCCGGGTCAGGATTTCCGGGTCGTCCCCGTTGGCGATAATCATGTTTCCGCCCGCCTGGGTCACGGTTTTGGCCGCGTTGATTTTGCTCGACATTCCGCCGCGGCTGCGTTGCGAGTTTTTCTCGACGACCAGCGACATCAAATCCGACGTCCATTCCTCGACGACGGAAATTCTCTTCGCGCCCGGCTCGGACGGGTCCCGGTCGAACAGACCGTCCACATCGGTCAGCAGGATCAAAAGCGGCGACGGGAACAGATTGGCGACGAGCGAAGCGAGCCGGTCGTTGTCGCCGAAAGTCGTGTGAAGTTCCCGAACGCTGATCGTGTCGTTCTCGTTGATGATCGGAATCGCACCGTAATCGATCATTGCCCGAATCGCGTTGCGGGCGTTGAGATACCGGCGTCGGACCGAAAGATCGTCCGCGGTAAGAAGGACCTGCGCGACGTGAACTTCGAAACGGCTGAACGCTTCTTCGTACGCTTCGATCAAAATGCTTTGCCCGATCGCCGCGACCGCCTGAAGTTGCGGAACCAGATGCGGACGATGCTCCAGTTGAAGCCGCCCCATCCCGGCTCCGACCGCTCCGGAGCTGACGAGGATCACTTTCCGGCGTCGATTGCGAATCCGATAAAGTTCTTCCGCCAAACGGTTGATCCGTTCGACATTCAACAAGCCGTTGGGAAGCGAAAGGACGTTCGTTCCGACTTTCACGACGACGACTTCCGCGGTCGTAATCAGCTCGTCTCGAAGTAAATCACGCATGGAGGGGTTGTATTGATAATAGTTGTGACTCGGGTCGACGTTTACCTGACAAACGCGGGGCAAGCCCACGCCGCTAACGGAGGGGAGCCTGATATTCTATCTGACTACTGACGACTGACTACTGACTACTGACTACTATCCCGAATTAAACCCGCTCGCTGATTGCCGTTTGCAGCAGGAGCATTTGGTGTCGCATGATATTCAAGGCGGTGTTGAACTCGATGTTGTTCTTTGCCATTTCCGTAACCTGAAATTCCATACCGACGTTGTTGTTGTCGTGGTAGAGAATCGGAATATCTTCAGGCCAGACTTCGCCGATCGCCGAAGCGGAATCCTTGAGCGGATATTTCGTGTAGACCGGCCCCGGCGGACGGTGTTTGCGTTCGATCGCGTTGGCCAGTTTATTCTTGAAATTGCCGACGTCCAGGTCCCGTCCCCGGTACAGCGGCGTATCGTAGTTCGCGATGTTGCCCGCCAAAAGCGATTGACGCGCTTCGTCGAAGTTCACGACCTGTTCCAGCACCGGAACCGTCGTCGCATTGAACAACGCACGAAATTGATGAGTAGGGCGGATCATGGTAGTAGAGGACGGATGACAGAGGACAGACGACAGGGAACAGACGTCAGACGGCAGAAATCAGATCTCTGTCCTCTGTCCTCTATCCTCTATCCTCTTTTCTCTCGGTTTATATCCATACTGACGTAATTTTCCTTGCAGCGTTCTAACGCCGATTCCCAGGGATTGGGCGGTTTTTTCGCGGTGCCCGTCGAAATGGGCCAAGGTCGCTTCGATCATTTCCCGTTCGACGTCTTCCAACCGGGTCGCAACGGGAAACGAACAAATTCGCTTCACGTGCGTCTCTCTTAGCCGGTACTCCGCGCGCTCCGGCTGAACTTCGACGATTCCTCGCGGTTCCACCGAATTCATCTCCAACAGCAGCGACTTCACATCGTCCACGTCGAGCGTTTCGTCTTCCTTGAACACGGTGATTCGCGTAACGAGGTGTTCCAGTTGCCGCACGTTGCCCGGCCAATCGTAAGCGAGCAGCGGTTCGAGAACGTCGTGATTCCATCGCGGTGTCCTCCGGAGGAGCCGCTCGCAGGTTCGGCGTAAAAAATAATCGAACAGTTCCGGAATGTCTTCTTTGCGCTGCCGCAGCGAAGGGACGTGAATCGGGAGAATCGCGAGTCGATAATACAAATCTTCACGGAACCGCCCCTGGGACACGTCCCGGGCCAGGTCGCGGTTCGTCGTTGCCAGAACTCTCGCGGTACTCGGAATCGTCTCGCTGGAGCCGACTCGTTCGAACGACTGTTCCTGCAACACACGAAGCAGTGTCGGTTGGAGCGACAGGTCGATTTCGCTGATTTCGTCGAGCAGCAGCGTTCCGGACGCCGCCGCTTCGAATCGTCCGACGCGATCGTAATCGGCGCCGGTGAACGCCCCTTTTTTATGTCCGAACAGCTCGCTTTCCATCAATTGGGGTGCCAAGGCGGGACAGTTGAGCGTGATCCACGGCTCCGCGTGCCGGGAACTTTTCGCATGGATCATTTTCGCGACGACTTCCTTGCCGGTCCCGTTTTCGCCGGAAATCAGGACGGTTTCCGAAACGCTTGCGACCGTTTCGATCCGGTTGCGCAATTGCCGCATCACTCGCGAAGAGCCGACCATGCAGGGGGCGGCGAATTCGACCGGTTGCGGCGTGAGGCTTTTGTCCACATCCAACCCCGCCTGCCGCAGCGCCTCGGCAATCGCCGCCCGGGGCGCTCCGTGATCCTCGGAAATCGAGACGCGATTTTGTATGATGGTCGACATATTAAATTATGAATTACGAATTACGAATTACGAATAAAACAGAGCGGGAAGCGTTAGCGAGCGTAAAACAACGGTAAGCGAGCGTATTAGTAACCTCTAAATACGAAATCCAAGAAATTCGGTCAAGAGCAAATCGGCAAAAACTGCCGAAATGGGGGCGCGTCCCACCGAACGCCCCGGCGGGTGGAGGCGTTCGCATGGCTCGGCCCGGGGCAAGCCCCGGCGCTAACGGGGACTCTATTCAAACGGCAGAAACGACTTGAGGACATCCATACCGTACTGTCGAGCCAACGTATAGACGTTGGCGAGCGAATCGGGGTCGACTTTCAAACGGTACGTCGTTTTGCGGCCGACGGTTTCGTTCTCGAAACGGAATCGGTATCCGTCGACATTGCCCCGCACCCGCGTCACCGTCGGCGGCAGTTGCATGTCGTCTTCCAACAGTTGCCGTGAACGAGCGACCCTCTGCTTCAATCCGGCGAGAAGCGTTTCGCCTTGGGAAGCGACCTCTTCGGTCGTATAACCGATCTTTTCCAAAGTCAAGGGATTGCAGTCCTGCGGAACCGCCAAGCAGAAAAAATTCTCGCCAATCCCGTAAACGCCGAAAAGCGGTGTCATGCCGGGATTGGAATTGTTTCGATTGTTCGAATGAATATCGAACTTACAGTAAGTAACACCTTCACAGGTTTCGGGTTCGGAAAACCGGATCTGCGTTTGCCAATTTTCCTCGGAAACGACGTGTCCTTCGTCGTCCAAACGAGGAATGGAAAACATTTCCGAAACGGCGTCCACCGTTTGGCGTATCGCGGTCCAATTGATCGGTTTCGATTCCGGCGGATAGGCGACGGCGAAGTAAATGCCGTTTTCGTCGGACGTCGCGGCAATATCGATCGGCTCGTCTCCACCGGAGGAAGTAGCAAAGTCTCGAAATTCGACGAGCATCGCAAGGATGTTTTCAGCGAGTGTTTTGTTGATTTTTTCCAGTGTTTCCGGAGTCGCGAGACCTTCTTCGATTTCGATGTCCTCCCGTTGGATGGGGTAAAAACTGGCAAGAATGCCGTCGGACAAAACGGTTCCTTTTTCTTCGAACTCCGCATCGTTATCATACCGACATCCGAAGCTGAAATTCATTGTATAGCGCATAGTGGTGCCGTCCCGTTCTTCGGGGGAAAGCAATTTGACGCCCGAGCTGACGTGCATCTTTGACACACTGGAAAACAGACTATTCGGAATGATTCGGCTGGAGAGATCAAACCCATTCGATTCTTCGCAAAAGCCTCCGATCGGGAGCAATTTTGAGGAAGCGATCCATTGCTCACATCGTTTCGCCTCTTCCGATCCTTCCACGGCGATTGATTCGTTGACAAGCACCCAGGAGTCATTGTCCCAGTTGATTCCGTAAAATTGGGATTCCGGCTGACTTGCTTTTCCGTCCTTTTCTTTTCGACAATCCCGGACATACTTCACGAACGGCGGCTCGTTTTCCTCTTCCGGCGGCAAGGTGGGGAGCAGGATTCGATCCGGAGATTCGACCAGCCAGGCGATCTGGGCTCGTTCACTCAACGCGGCTATTTTTTCGAGCGGTTGGACCTCGTCCAGGACTCGAGTAATGGGAAGAGATTGAGATGCGATGATCAGAAACGGTTTGGTTGCAGTCTGCGTACTGGAATCGAGGAAATCGCCGCTGGCCTGTAAATAATGTTCTTTCCATCCGGGAGAGGAGGTTGGGGCGACATTCTTTTCCGGACCGCTGTTGTTCCATGGCCAATCGGGATCACCTGCCGATTCTTCGTCCGTTTGTTGCAGGCTCCACTTGCGGTCGAAAACTCGCGAAGCCCGGGCTCCGAGGGAATACGGAGCCCGGACCCCGGGAAAATGGCGTTGATCCATTTGCAGAATCACACGCGGTTTCTCGTTTTCGAACAATGAGCTTAGGATCGGGTGAGCCAGGAGCCGCGATTGAAGCTCGGAAATATCGATGGGCTCCTCGATAAAGGAATTGGTTTTCATCACGATAAAGACGATGCTCCACATCTCTTTTCCGTCGGTCAGTGTTATGCCGCTCCAGGGAAGATTCGTGTCGATTTCTTCGGGAAGCGTGTAAGAAACCATCCATTCATCCAGCTCCTCGTTGGTGGAAAAAAAATCCTGATAATAATATCTCAAAAAGCCGTTGAAATAATTGTTACTGTGGATCACCCAAGAGGAGACCGGCAGGATCGGCCCCGGCTCGGGTTGCGTTTGCTCTTCTTCGGAGAAAACAGGTTGACACAACACGCCTAAAAACGCGGCAACGAGCCAAAGATTTTTCAACGACATGGGATCCCTCGCGATTGTCGAAATGTTATACCGTGGACGGGTAGAAAATGGTTTTTTGAAGAACCGGATCGGCTTGGTCGGAAAACCTTATTTTCACCTTATTTTGTTTTACAAAACAACCTCAGTAGCTAAAATACGAGCGATAAACCACCTTATTACCTTATTCTACAACCCGGAATAAGGTAATAAGGTCTTCTTTTTTCGTCGGATTTCGGCTACTGAGGTTGTAGTGTTCAAAATAATAAGGTTTCCTCTCGAAATCCCAACACAGGCGAAGTCAACATTGCTCCGCGAACCGGGCGACCTCTTTGAAAAAGGTGATTTTGTGGACGTTTGTAGTAGACAAGTAACAGCTTGAACCGACGGCGCAATCGTAGCGAAAACACGATTTCAAGTCAACGGGAAAAATGCCCCTCACGAAGAGCGAACGGCGTAACTTTTCGACGTCAAAATCAAATGGAGAATCAACACCGTCAGGGAAGCGAGGAGAATCGCCCAGATCAGACTGCGGTAGTCGGCCTGGATCGTTTCTTCGTCGAGCCAACCGCCGTAAAGGCCGGAATTTTTCGATTGCAGGTTCGATTCCCCGGCGGAAAGCGTTCCGACGGAAAATGGGTAGACGCCGCTTTCCGCCTGGACCTCGTACACGCCGCAAACGGACGCCGGAATCGTCGTTCGTAGTCCGCGAACCGGCTGCTTGCGAACCGCTCCCCGGGGATCCTTGATTTCGAGGTTCTCATCCCCCGCCGCCGCGATGAAAACCGCTTCGCTGCCGAGCCGGACGTTGTTCGCCGGGATTCCGTGCAAATGCTCTCCGCGCGCTCGTAAAATGTTCCACACCAGAATCGGCCAGTCGGGCGAAATCGTGAGCGTCGAAAGTTTCTCGTTCACCTGGAGCCGTAATTCCCGGGTCCCGTTCCTCGCGATCCGTTCGGTCAACAGCGGCACGTTCCCCGCCGAAACGATCGGGAGCCCCCCCATCGGAGCGGATGCCGACGCCGCCCAAACGACGCCGTCGAGCGAAAGACCGGTCGTGAAACGACTGCCCCGATCGACCACGAACGGCCCGACGAACGACTGCACTTTCGAATCGTCCCGCTCCGAAAAAACACGCACGGTCCAAGACAACTTGGACGGCGACGTTTCCGCGTTTGAGTCGGCGGTCTCGTCGTTTTCTCGGCCGGTGAATAAAATGTCCGGTTCGTCGACGACCAGTTCGGCCAATCCGCTCGTTTCGACCGCTTTTTGCAGCGGGAGTTTCAATTCGCCCGGAACGCCGGAAATCGCGACCCGGATCGGTTTGTGTTTCGGCGGCAGGAGCGTGAATACGTTGTCCATTTCCAAAGCGTCGTCGCTTAAACGGAGTTCGACCGGGAAATTCGCCGGTTCGTTCGATTTCTCGCCGAGCGAAAGTCGAAAACTCAGCGTTTCCTCCGGCCCGATCCTCCGGTCGATTTTTTGCAGCATCCGATTGTGAGCGGTATCGAAAAGCGACAGTTGCATCCGCTCATCGTT
>JAVBTU010000132.1:0-3319 GCA_031556015.1 Thermoguttaceae bacterium | reverse complement strand
CTGTCCGGTGCTGATTCCCGGCTGGAGCTGGGCTTGAATGTACGCGGCGGTGTAAAGTTGGAATCGCGGCAACACCTGGGGGCCGACCGTAGAACGCATTTCCGCGACCGCCCGCATGGGGACCATTTTGCCGTCCGGGTTTTTGAATTTCATTTCAAGCACGTCGGCGGCGGTATCACGGTATTCTCCCTGCGCCTGGATCGTGACGTGATAGACATTGTCGAATCGATTAAAATCATTAACGTAAATGGACCCGTAATACCCTTCCAACGCGGCGAACACTTCGCTCAGGGAAACGCCCATCTTCTTCACTTTCTCGCGGTCGATATCCAGGTAAAGTCGCGGTGCGTAAGGGCGGAACGTACATTGGACGCGGGAAAAGAGTCCGCTTCTTTCCGCCCCGTCCACCATATCCGTGGCGGCATGATAAAGCGCGTCGAATCCGTTTTCCCCCTGATCGAGAACTTCGATTTCCGCGCCGGCGGAGTTGCCAAGCCCCATGATCGGCGGCGGGGGGAAAAGCAGAACCGTCGCTTCCTTGATCGTGGAGAAACGTTGCGTCCATTTCGCCAACAGCATCTCCATGGAAATCGGCGATCCGTCGGGCAAACCCGCTTTCGGCTTGAAGCCCAGCCGTGTTTTACACTTCTCCCAAAGCGTCGGATAGCGATCTTTCCACGGATCGAGTACGATCAGTCCGAAGACGGAGTTGGACGAATTGGCGTTGTCGAGCAGCGAATGACCGTTGACCATAATGACGGTTTCGATCCCCGTCGTATCCTTGTCGAGCATCTCCTGCATTTCGTCGACGACGTTTTGCGCACGCTCTTGTGACGCCCCTTCGGGCAGCTTGGCGTCGATGTAAAGAACGCCCTGGTCTTCGTTGGGAATGAATCCGGTCGGCAGATAAACCATGGCGACGTAAAGCCCGCCGAGAAGACAGAACCACAGCAACAAGACCCCGAATCGTCCCGCGATGACGCCTTTGACGGTACCGAGGTAGAAGTTCGCGTAACCGTTGAAACAATAATTGAAAATGCGGAAGAGGATGTTTTTCTTTTCGTCCGGCAGGCTTTTCCGCAGCAGAATCGCGGCTAAAGCCGGCGCGAACGTCAAAGCGCACAGCGCGGAAATGCAAACCGCTCCGGCGATGGTCAGCGCAAATTGGCGGTAGATGTCGCCGACGATTCCCGGCGTCATGGCGGTCGGGATGAAAATCGACATGAGTACAAACGTCGTCGCGACGATCGGACCGGACACTTCGTTCATCGCTTTTCGCGCCGCGTCTTTCGCATCGAGGTTTTCCGTATCGATGATCCGCTGCGTGTTTTCGACGACGATGATCGCGTCGTCGACGACGATTCCTATCACGAGAATCAACCCGAAGAGCGTAAGCGAGTTGATCGTGAAACCAATGCACCACATCAGGAAAAAGCAGCCGACAAGCGAAACGGGAACCGTCAGGCAGGGAATCAGGGCCGCCCGCCAATCCTGGAGGAACAAGAAGACGATCAGCACGACGATCACGACCGCGACGTACAACGTTTTTTTGACTTCCTCGATGGAAACCCGAACGAACTTGGTGGCGTCATAACTGACGGACGCGGCGACCTGATCCCCCAGAATGTTCGCCATCGAAGCGAGTTCCTTGGCGACGTTGTCGGCGACCTGGAGCGAATTGGCGCCCGGATTCTGGTAGATCGCGGCGGTCGTGTTCGGAAGCCCGTCCCGCTGCGATTTGGTCAGGTAGCTGACCGCACCCAGTTCGATCATCGCGACATCCTTGAGCCGTAAAATGCTGCCGTCCGAAGAGGTCCGAAGGATCATGTCCTCGAACTGCGACTCATGTTCCAGCCGGCCCAGCGTTGTCAGCGCGACGTTGCCGACCGTTCCTTTCGGGGTCGGCGGCTCCCCGATCCGGCCCGCGGCGACCTGGATGTTCTGTTCCTGGAGGATCGAAACGACTTCCTGCACGGAAATATTGCGTGTCGCGAGAACTTCCGGATTGAGCCAGATTCTCATACTGAAGCTGGTCGTGTCGAAAACCGTGAAATCCCCGACGCCGTCGACCCGCGAGAGTCGATCCTGGAGATTCGCGACGACGAAATTGGTCAGATAAATACCGCGAGCCTGCTTCTCTTCGTCGGTCATCTTGAAAGTTCCGGCGTCTTTGGCTTGCCGATCTTTCGGTTCGTAGAAGTTGAGTACGACGACCATATTGGGCGATTTCTTTTTGACCGTGACGCCTTGCCGGGTCACTTCGTCGGGCAGGACCGGTTCGGCGATTTTCACGCGGTTCTGGGTGAGGACCGTCGCCATGTCGGGATCGGTTCCGACTTCGAACGTAACGGTAATCGTCATATTTCCATCGCTGGTGCAGGACGTGGTCATGTAGAGCATCCGATCGACGCCGTTGACCTGTTTCTCGATTGGCATCGCAACGGTATTGACCAGCGTTTCGGCACTGGCGCCGGGATAGCTCGCGGTAATGACGACGGTCGGCGGTACGATGTTCGGAAACTGCGAGACCGGCAAAAAGAGCGCCGCGACCGCCCCCATGAGGAGAATCAACAGCGAGATCACGCACGCGAAAATCGGGCGGTCGATGAAATAATGAGAGAGTGACATGGGTTAAAATGCACAAATATCATTTCGGAGCAGTGCCGTAAAATCGGCGACGTCGAGAAAATAGCTGGGGTATGCTTCGCGGAGGTCTTTGAATCGCTGCGTGGCGACAAGGACGACTTGCACATCGCCGCGCTGACAGGCCGGGGTTCGCTCCTTGGCGAAGTACATTTCGTGCGCTGTTTCGATCTGATCCGACTTGAAACCGTAAACGGCGTTGGTGTTCTTTTTCAGATTCAATTCCAGCAGCCAATAATCGTACTCTTCGGTCGTTTCTTTGACGGCAATTTCCCGAATCGCGGCAAGCTTGGTAAAAAAGGACTCTTCGGTTCCCTTGCGTCGGAGTTCGTCGCGGATATCCCCGAAACTGATTTGAGCGTGTTCCTCGACAACCGGCGCGTTTTCCCGATGTGAGATCGCGGCACTGGCGAGCGTGAAAAAATCAAGCCAGTTTTGATCCCCCTGGTTTGCCTTGAGCGGTTGGGCATAAACCATCCCGACGGTTTCCACGGCCATGGCCCAGAGGTGTTGCAAACGTGTACGGAATTGGATCTCGAAAAGCAATCCGTCCCGAAGCGAAGCGGACGCCCCGCGGTATTCGTAGATCCGGTGAACGGCACGATAACCGGAAGGCCGGGGACGTGTGACGTAATCGTCGACGGTTTTCAAGAGACTGCTTTTCCCATTGGGAATT
>JAVBTU010000251.1:0-6127 GCA_031556015.1 Thermoguttaceae bacterium | reverse complement strand
CCTTTTTTCGTTTTTAGGTCATTAGCAAATTTCCTAGTCTATCCATTTTTTTCAGCCCCCAAAGTACGAAATGATCAGCAATTTTTCGTTCGGAGATTTCGCGATCAGCGCCGGAGCGTGCCCCGCCAACCAAAAAGTCGTTCCACCGACAACCGCTGTTTTGAGAGCGTCACGTCGGGTTAGTTTGGTCAAATTCGATTTCATCTTTTCAGTTCCTTGGGTGATGTGAGAAGAAAATACCGGGAGTGGATGCCGCCGCGGACCGTAGCGGCTCCGGCGATTCTAGCACGGGTGGGATCTGTTTTCAAGTTCACGTTTTCACGGTCGATTCAGACGGAATGGGCTTTCCGAAAGGAGTCATGGAGGAATTCGAAATTCGCGGTATAATTTCTTTTCGATTGTCGATGGGCGACTTTCTTGCGATTCTTCACACCTGACCCTCTACTTGAAAATGCTCTGGGAAGTTGAAATTTCGCCCGCTTTGGGGCAACCGGATATTCATGGTCGAGCCGTTTCCACCGATGCCGCCGAACTCGGACTCTCCAAAAACATCACCGCAAAGTACGCCTATGGATACCTGATCCAGGGAAATCTCGAAGAAGCCCAGGTCCGAATGATCGCGGAAAAACTGCTCGCCGATCCGGTCGTGGAAAAGGTGAGGATAGAAGGCAGAGGACAGAGGACTGAGGACAGAGAACAGAGGATAGAGGACAGGGTTTACGTCCTTCCGAAACCCGGCGTAACCGACGCGGTCGCCGAAAGTGCGAAAAAGGCGATCGGGGTTTTCGGACTTTCCGTCGACGCGGTTCGGACGTTCAAAAAATATCGTATCACCGGCGCCGATTCCGCGATGCTTGAAAAACTCTGCACGAAACTGCTCGCCAACGAAGCGATCGAGCAGATCGTGATCGGGGATCTGGATTTCGATCATCTCGCGGTCGGCAGTCCGTACAAATTCGAGTTGAAAACCGTTGCGATTCGCTCGATGGACGATTCCGCCTTGATGGAGTTGAGCAAAAAAGGGCAGCTCTATCTGTCGCTGACCGAAATGCAAACGATCCGCGATTTCTTCGTGAAGGAACAACGCGACCCGACCGACGTGGAACTGGAAACGGTTGCGCAAACCTGGAGCGAGCACTGTTCCCACAAAACCCTGGCCGGTCGAATCGAGTACGTCGGGCCGGAAGGGACGAAAAATTTCCGTAACATGCTCAAGGAAACGATCTTCGCGGCGACCGTGGACATTCGCGAGCGTTGGAAAAAGTCGGGTAGGCCCGATCTTTGCGTGAGCGTCTTTTCCGACAACGCCGGCGTCGTGCGATTCGACGACGAATACAACGTTTGCTTCAAAGTCGAAACGCATAATCACCCGTCCGCCCTGGAACCGTATGGCGGCGCGAACACCGGGCTCGGCGGCGTGATCCGCGATCCGATGGGGACGGGAATGGGCGCCAAACCGATCTGTTCGACCGACGTGTTCTGCTTCGCTCCGCCGGACGTTTCGACCGACGAACTTCCGCCGGGCGTGCTCCATCCGCGACGGATCATCCGCGGCGTCGTGTCCGGCGTCCGCGATTACGGCAACCGAATGGGGATCCCGACGGTCAACGGAGCCGTCTATTTCGACAAGAGGTACCTTGGAAATCCGCTCGTTTACTGCGGCAACGTCGGGATTCTGCCGAAAGACAAATCGTTCAAAGAGGCCAAGGCGGGCGATTTGGTCGTCGCGATCGGCGGCCGGACCGGACGGGACGGAATTCATGGGGCGACGTTTTCCAGCGCCGAACTGACCAGCGAGAGTGAAACGCTTTCCGGCGGCGCGGTCCAGATCGGCAACGCGATCACGGAAAAAATGGTGCTCGACGTGATGCTCGCCGCGAGGGACCGGAATCTGTACAACGCCGTCACCGATTGCGGAGCGGGCGGGTTTTCCAGCGCGGTCGGTGAAATGGGCGAAAAGATCGGCGCCGAAGTCGAGCTCGAAAAGATTCCGCTCAAATACGAAGGATTGTCGTACACAGAGATGTGGATTTCCGAAGCGCAGGAGCGGATGGTGTTCGCCGTTCCGCCGGAAAAATGGGACGAATTTCACGCGTTGTGCGAAAGTGAAGACGTCGAAGCGGTCGCGTTCGGCGTCTACAAGCCGACCGGACGTCTTGTCCTCAACTACGAAGGAACGAAAGTCGCCGATTTGCCGATGTCGTTTCTGCACGACGGTCGCCCGCCGGTCGTCCGAAAAGCGATCTACACGCCGCCGAAATGTGAGCCGCTTACTCTTGACGCCCCGAAAGCGGACGATCTGTTCCAAATTCTTTCGTCGCTGAACGTCGCGAGCAAGCACTGGATCGTTCACCAGTATGACCACGAAGTGCAGGCCGGAACCGTGATCAAGCCGCTGGTCGGCTTGACAAACGAAGGGCCCGGTGATGCCGCGGTCGTCCGGCCCCGATTGGGCTCGAATCGCGGTCTCGCGATTTCGTGCGGCATGAATC
This sequence comes from Thermoguttaceae bacterium, assembly GCA_031556015.1. GTDB lineage: Bacteria > Planctomycetota > Planctomycetia > Pirellulales > Thermoguttaceae > JAVBSX01. The sequence continues at coordinate 3,635 of JAVBTU010000251.1, read as the reverse complement.
CGCATTACGGCGATTATGACACCTATCACATGGCGGCGTCGGCGATCGACGAAGCGGTCCGCAACTGCGTCGCGGTCGGCGCGGACCCGGCAACGATTTCGATCCTCGACAACTTCTGTTGGGGCAACACGGACCGCCCGGAAACGCTCGGCTCGCTGGTCCGTTCGGCGATCGCCTGTTATGACGTCGCGACCGTTTTGGAAACGCCGTTCATCAGCGGTAAGGACAGCCTGAACAACGAGTTTCGGCCGGAAGGGGCGGACGAACCGATCGCGATTCCGCGGTCGCTTCTGATTAGCGCGATGGGAATGGTCGACGACGTGTCGAAGTGTACGACGATGGACCTGAAAACGGCGGGGAATTTATTGTACCTCATTGGCGTCACGAAAGACGAGTTGGGCGGTTCGCACTGGGCGCTGGTTCGCGGCTTGGGGGAAAAACGTTCCGGCAGCGTCCCGACGGTCGACGTCCCCCTTGCGAAAAAAACGTTTACGGCGATGCACGAGGCGATTCTCGGCGGTGTCGCGCGGAGCGTTCACGATTTGAGCGAAGGGGGGCTCGCGGTCGCGGTCGCCGAAATGTGCTTCGCCGGCGGTTTGGGAGCGACCATCCGACTGCCCGGTGAACGGAACGCGACGGTCGAACTGTTCAGCGAATCGAACACCCGGTTCGTGTGTGAAGTCGAACCGCGGTACGCTGCCGCTTTCGAATCGATTTTCAAAACCGCCGGAGTTCTCTGCACCCGGCTCGGCGAAGTGGTGTCGCAACGGAAATTGACGTTCGAGTCGCTGTTCGAGGCGGATGTCGAAGAACTGAAGTTCGCGTGGTTGAAACCGCTCGATTGGTGAAAATTAATGCGAACGTAAATATTCCCAAGGGACGGTGCTGCCGAGAGTCCACGCTTCTTCGCGCGAAAGCCAACCGTCGCGGGTCAGCGTTTCGATCATCCGTTGGAGCGACATCGCGGAACCGGCGAAAAGCGAGGCGTCGTCGACCGGATGCAATTTTCCTTCCGGCGTCAAAACGACCTCTCCCCCGATCAGCGTGTGATACCGGCCCGGCGTCATCCCGGCGAATTGCGTACTGTCGCTGACGAGGAGCATTTTGCCCTTCTTCACGCGATGGATGACCTGGAAAACATCCCGGGAAAGATGGAAACCGTCGCCGATCACGGACGTCCACAAGGCGTCTTGGGCCAATTGCGACCAGATCGGATTCGGGTGCCGCGGAAGCATTGCGGGGATTCCGTTTCCCAAATGAGTCGCAAGCGTCGCTCCGGCTGAAACCGCTTCGGCGATCTGTTCCGGCGTTGCTAAGGTGTGTCCGATCGCGACCCGGATCCCGAGAGCGACGACCGATTCGATGAACCGGGAACTTCCCTCCCATTCCGGTGAAAGCGTCAAAATACGGACGGAACCTTCGGCGGTGTCATGAATTCGTTTGACCCATTCGAGGTCCGGCGGCCTGATCCATTGCGGCGGATGCGCTCCCCGGGCTCCGGGTTGCGGCGAAATAAACGGACCTTCCAGATGAAAGCCGACCATTGCGGCGGCATCCCGATTTTTCGCCGCGACGATCACGCGAACATTCCGCTCGACGACCTCAGGATCGTTCGTCACCAACGTCGGCAAAAAGAATTCGACGCTTTCCCGTTGAAGTTCAAAGCAAATCCGCTCCACCTGGTCGACGGTAAGCGTTTCCGAATTGAAGTCGATCCCGGCAAAACCGTTGACCTGCAAGTCGACCAAGCCGACCGGGGGTTGTGTCGGGATCGGACGTATCATTCCTTCTCTTCGAGTTGATTGAACTCCGTCGAAATCGGGGTCGAAAGATCCTGGAGAAGTGCGTCGGAGAGCTCGAAATCGTCATCGTCGTCATTGGACGCCGGCGGTGCCAAGTCGAAATCGTCGTCTTGAGCGGCGGCGGAAGCCGGCGCGGCGAGTTCAAAATCGTCTTCCATGAAACTCTGTTCCGCGGGGGCGTCAACCGAAGGAGCAAGGTCGAAATCGTCCTCCGCTTGCGCGAAAGGTTGTTCTTCCGTTTTCGGCAGGGAAACGATCTCCGGGAGCGAAACCTCGAATTCGTCTTCCAAAGTCGTCGACTCTTCGGAACCGGCGTCTTTGATTTGGACCGGGGGAACGTCCACGACAAAATCATCTTCCGCGAACGGCGTCTCACCGGCCGGTTCGGGTACCGGAGTCGGTTCAGGTTCCGGCGTCGGTTCGGGTTCCGGAGTCGGTTCGGGTTCCGGAGTCGGTTCCGGTTCCGGCGTCGGTTCGGGTTCCGGCGTCGGTTCCGGTTCCGGCGTCGGCTCGGGTTCCGGAGTCGGTTCGGGTTCCGGAGTCGGTTCGGGTTCCGGCGTCGGTTCAGGTTCCGGAGTTGGTTCGGGTTCCGGAGTCGGTTCGGGTTCCGGAGTCGGTTCCGGTTCGGGTGTTACCACGGCAGCCGGGGCAGCGCCGCCGAAGACGTTCGAAAACTGGCTGAGCATCTGCTGCATCTGCTGGAGCGTTCCCTTCGCGGCAGCAACGCGCTGCTCTTCGGCAAGTCGCTCCTGTTCCCGTTTTTGGGTCTCTTCAGCCCATTCGGCTTGAATTCGTGTACGTTCGGCCTCGAAATTTTGGCGATACGTTTCGAACTCGGCTTCCAAGCCTTGCCGCTTTTGATCAAGTTCCGCCTGGGCGGTTTGAATCTGGTTTTCGTGCTGATTTTTGACCGCTTCAAGTCGTTGCAGGTGGTCGGCGTTGAAACGCTCCTCCGCTTCGGTCAGTTCGGTTTTGACCGTTTCCAAAGCTCCGGCGACTTCCGCGACCTGTTCGAGCGATTTCTGGAGTTCGAGCCCGAGCTTCACGAGCTGCGTACTGACGGAGTTGAGCCGGATCTCCGTGCTCGATAATTTTTGGACGAGCGGCTCCAGAGGACTCGCGATTGCGGGAGAATCCGCGGCTGAGGGTAAATTCGACATAATAGATAAACTCCAGCGGACATTGAGCGATACAATGAGAACACTTTCAAGTCAAGTGAACACTCTAAAATAGGTCGAATTTTTCGGATTGTCAATCGATTTTCCGTAAAGTCGAAAAAAGAAAAAGCAATTGCAGCCGATTCGCCGGGCTTGCATCGTGAAATCGTTTTTCGAATACGGAAATGTCGTTAAATTCGTTGCGATCGCTACGATCAAAATTGCAGGGCGTTTCGATTGGTACATCCACCACTAACGGATTTGAATCTCCAGAATCCCGCCGGAGTAATCTTTTTGCAGTTTCACGTTCACGCGAAGGTCCGTTGCCGTGATTTCGTCGAACTTCGCGGTACACCAGGCGTCTTTCTTTACGTCGTACGTCGCTTGAACCGGAATCCAGTCGCCGCCGTTTTTGTAGGAAAGCGTCCAACTTTCCGGGATCCGGCAACCGCCGTTCGGCTCGTCGTCGAACCAATAAACACTCAGCTCGGAAAGCTTTTGCGGCTTCTCGAACGATAAGGCGACCCATTCGTCGGTTCCCTTGTGGTCCCACCAGGTCAATCGCGGAATCGTGTGGTCGTTCGAATTTTTCGGCGCCAGTTCGTCGAACACTGCTTCCGGCGAATCCTTGCCGAAATGGTACGACGCGGTTGCGGTCGTCGTTTCGTAAATCGTG
>JAVBTU010000225.1:0-5809 GCA_031556015.1 Thermoguttaceae bacterium | reverse complement strand
TACGATTTTCCCGATGCCGGTGCGCCGACGATGGAAACGAAATACGGCGGAATCTCCAGAAAAGGACGCGGAACGACCAGATGACAGTGCGGACAGGCGAGTTTATGGCAGACGAACCCGGCCGAATCGAGCGCAAGGCCGCGCGCGTCGAACCGGGTCGGCAAAAAACGCTGTTGCGCCGTTTCGCCGAGCCGGATGTCGCCGAGATTCTCCGCGCTTTCGGAAACCCAAAGCACTTGGTCGACCGGAAACTCGGCCCAGCAGTGCGGACAGGTTACAAAATTTCGGAGCGTCAAACCGTGAGGTTGCATTGAAATGATTTTTCCAAAAGAATCATCACTAATCTTCCAATCGTTCGCTGTAAATCGCGATCGCGTGCAGGGCCGTTGCGAGAGACTCGGCTTGTCGTTCCGTCGAAGCCGGAGAGTTCGCGACTTTGTTCACCAGGTCGGTCAACGCCTTGGCACTTTTGACGACTTGCGGATCGGTCAACTGATCTTCCGGAAGCGCGAAAGCAAGGAAGCGAAAAATGTGACCGGCCGAATAGAGGGCTTCCCATTGATTTTGCGCACTCCCTTTGAACAGGAAAAATCGGGGGTGCCATAAACCTTGGTCGTTCTGCGCGGAGATCGCGAATTTTTGGAACGAGTCCAGATAATTCTTCGCGTCGAGCATCGGGCCGGTCAACTCGATTCCTTCGTTCTCGAACCGCCGCACCGCACACGCCAAGCCGAGTAACTGGTCCGTGATGTTACTCGTTCCCTGGTCCGCCGGATGCAGCAGTTCGGCGAGTACGATTTTCGGAATCGACCATTTTTCGCCGAAGTCGTTCGTCCACTCCTCTTCGCAATCGCAGTAGAACGACAGCCCGATCAACGCGAGCGACATATCCGCGTCGGCGGAGCAGGCCGCTTTTTCCGTACGAACCAGGTCGGCGATCGAGCCGACGGTTTCGCCGACGCGCACTTCATAACTTTCGGCGATACTCGACATCGCGAGCATGGCCAAAAGCGTACCCGGTTTGCGTTGCAGACCCGGCCCGACTTTCGCGATAATCTCTTTTCCATCGGAACGAAGCAACGTTTTGCCGCCGCACGGGTAATTCCAACAGAGCGCCCCGATCGCGAAAATCGGCGTTTTCGCTACAGCCGGTTGTTGACGCCGTTGGCCGGGCGTCGGCTGTTGCGTTTGCGTCGGCTGAAGAACCTGCGTATCCGCTCCATAAGCGTAACAGAACGCGAGAATCGTCGCCGGGGTATCGCTTTGCATGTCGAGTTGCCGTTTGGTATTAGCGGCAAGCGTTCCGTTGATTTGCTCGCGAAGTTTCGCGACTTCCGGCGAGAGCGTCCGTTTCGGTTTTTCCGCCGGTTTTTTCTCTTCCGCTTTTTCTTGCTCCTTATTCTTCTCCGTACCGACGACGATGTCGGTCGGTTCGTCGGCGTCGGCGTCCGATTTCGGGGCGACCAGTTCGTCCTCTTTTTCATCTTCCGACTCCATCAGCGCAGAGACCTGCCGGGCGTACTCGGGAGCGAACGGAACCGTCGCGATTTCGGTTTCGTCCAGAGTCATGGTCGTCGCCGGACCGTCGGGAGAAATCGACGCTTCTTCAACCCCGAATCCTTTCACGGGACAAAAAGCCAAAGCCAAAACGCAAAATAAGGTGCTATGGAATCTCATAATGGATGATTGATTGGGAAAGTCAAACTTGATATCACTTATCACATATCACTTTTCACTTATCAACGTCTGTTGGTCGGCCGCGTGTTGCGTTGCGGCGGGGTGGTTTTCGCGGGCGTCTCTTTCGGGGCGTCCTTCTTTTCAGCAGCCGCTTTTTCGGCGGCGGCCTTTTCCGCCGCAACTTCCACGTCGAACGGTCGGTCGATCAGGAATCCGCCGCTTCCGCCGCGCTGGACGTAGACGTTGTTCCCGACGCGGCAACCGTAGGTGTCCGTACCGCCATAATCGATCAGGAAACTGAAGTTGCTCCCCGCATCGCTGGGCGTGTGGTACGACATGGACGAATTCGCGTAACCCTGGCTGGTCCCTTGATAAACGTCGTCTCCGCCGTAGTTGAACAGGACGCCGATTCCCGCTTGTGCGCCGGCCCCCTGGGTCATGCTTCCTTTCACGTCGAACCGGTCGTTGCCGCCGAAATCGCACAGGAAGCCCGCCGAAAGGTCCCACGCCATGCCGTTGCTCATAATCGTACCGTCGTACACGTCGTCGCCGGAATCGTCGAACAAAAATCCGAGCGAATAATGACACCCGAACCCGCTGCAGAACCGCTGCCAACGCGCTTCGCTGCGCGGCTTGCCGTAATAATCGAGCAGCGTCGCGCCGAGCCGTTTGTCGTTGCCGCCGAAGTCGCGGGCAACCCCGACGCCGAACCAATATCCGCCGCCGTGCGCGAAATAATCGAATTCGTAAGTATCGTCCCCGCCGCCGTCGAGCAGCATTCCGATACCGCCGTTGGCGACCTGTCGAATTCCCGCGCCGAGTCCTTGTCCCCACCCGTCGTAGCCGGGATGTTCCGGATAAGAGTCGATGTACAGACCGCCGACATAATATTTATCGTCTCCCTCGCAATCTTCGAGCACGCCGAAGCCGCCGGGATGTCCGAGTCCCTGGGCCAGTAAAGCGGCTCGATATTGATCGTGTCCTTTCTTGTCGATCAACACTCCGACACCCATCAGTGCGCATCCTTGCGCACGTTTCATCGCGGTGTACGAATCGTTCCCGGCGTAGTCGATCAAAATTCCCACTCCGCCGATCGTGGTACCTTGGGCGACGTCTTTCGCCTTATACGTATCGTTTCCTTCCAGATCGAGCAGCATCGAAACGCCGAGGATCGAACTCCCCTGGATTCCCGGATTCGATCCGATATACGTATCGTCGCCGCCCAGATCGATCAGGACGAACACCGGACGGTTCAGGTTGCACGAACCTTCCCGATACGTGTCGTTTCCGCCGAGGTCGATCACGCAGATCACGTCCTGCATTCCCGGGGCGTCAAGCTCGTACACGTTGTTTTCACGACCGCCGATGAGAATGTCGCCGGCGGACGTCGTGATTTTCTGGACCCGTTGCGACCCGAGCATCACTTGCGGGAACGCGTCTTCGGGCAATGTTTTCAGCAGCCGCAGGAAATTTTCATCCGTCAACGGAACGAGTGCTTCCACGGCGTCGTGGATTCCGGTCCGGTCGATTTTCTGCAGGATGCCGATCAACCGTCGCCCGACGCTCCGGGCGGGGATCGTGTGTCCGTTAATCACATCGCGGCAGAACGTCGGATAAAGGTTCGTGTCCAATTCCTTGAGTTCGGCGCTGGTCAACGTCGAAATTGCCCGGGTGTACGCTGTTTGCGCGTTGATCACGCAACGTTTGACTTCCGCGACCGCTTGCTGCGGCGTCTTCGCTTGCGAAAACTGAAGCGTGTTATTCCTTGCCGGGGGAACGTCCAATTTGTTCCGGATGATCGCGAGCGTTTCGGCCAAATGTCGATGATCGCCGCTGAGCCCCGCATGGATCGTCCGGGAAAATTCTTCGACTTCCATCGGCGATTTGATCGGGTCGCGGAACAGGTGATCGTACCACGAAAGCCGGGCGCGTCCATCCCGTTCGTCGCCGGTATTGATGCCGGCGTATTGGTTGAGAATCCGACCGCAGTAGGAACGGAACATGTCGTACCGGCTCGTAATCTGTCGGGTTTTCAAGCCGTTGACCATTTCGTCGTACATCATCCGGACCAACGCGGCGCTGTTCGGATTGCCGACGCTGTCGGGATCGATTTTCACGGGCCGCGCCGCGTTATCGGCGACATTCAGGTCGACTTGCTTGCGCGTTTGACCGACATTTCCCGACTCACCGGTTTCAATCACGAACGTCGAAGTCACTTCGGACGCTTTTTGCGGCTGCGCAAAGGGTCGGGTCTCCGCATTGAGGAAGGGACGGTTTTCCTTTTCCTGATCTTCGTTGGAACGGAACCGTCCCCACTGGGCGACCATGATTTCGCCGTCGACGAGCGTTTTCGTTTCGACTTTCGACGTATCGATTTTTTCGATCGTGGTTTGCTCGACAACCGTCGTCTTGGGCCGCTCTTCTTCCGGAAGCTGGAGCGTGAGTTGTTTCTTCACAGCCAAGGAAAGCGCGTCCATGCCGGGAACCGTTGGACGTTCTTCGGCGCCGGTCGTGAATTTCACTATCGAAGCGGATCGTCCCTGTTTCAGGACCGGTTGCGTTTCAGCCACACTCGTGGAGTCGGTTTTTTTCGCTCCCAACGGCTCGAACCGTAGGGCAAGCCGTGTTTCCGGACGACTCGGTTTTTGAGTCGATGAAAAAGAAGCAAAATCGTCGGCTCGAATTTCGTCCACGCGTTCCGGGACGACCGACAAGGTCGGAAGATCGGCTTCGGTTGAGTCGAGTCGACCGGCAGGTTCATCGACCGGGGGAAGTTTCGCGACCGTGGAAGGAAGCGCAGTCACGGAAGAGGGCAAAGCGCGAATGGTCGAATCCGCGGCCTCGATTTGCGGCAGACCCGGCACAAAGAGGGAAAATGATAAACCGGTGAAGTAAGCGAGAAGCTTTTTTCGTATTTGTTGGCTCATTTGACTTTCCTGATATGTTGATCGAGCTCTTTTGAACGTGAACTCGTTGCCCCGTGTTCAAAAGCTCCCCTTCCTTGATCACAAAGAATCCCGGAATCGAGTTCGTGGGCGGAGGGACCACTACGGTCTTCTTTCGTCAACCCGTCGCGACGGTCTTCATGGAAACCCGGTCGAATGAAAATTCGGCATTATCGGCGCCGAAATAATCGTTAAGAACTGCAAATCGGGTCCGCTTGATCCGCTTGATGATTAGCAAGTTACGCTTTCGCCAGAAATTGGCGAGCAAGTTTTGTCATTCTGAGCGCAGTGTACTCACGGAGTGAAGAATCTGGTGAATCCTGCCAATACGCTTGGCAAAACGGGCACAGATTGAAACCAGATGCTTCGGAGTACCTCAGCATGACATGAGCGACACGTTATTCTAAAACTTGCTGCTTATTTTCTGGCGAAGCCTTACGCTGCGATCCTCATGCGGCTCTTTTTGTTACTTCCCTTTTTTCTCTTCCTGATAGATTAAGCGGAGAGAAATCGAAAAGACCAGTGCGACAAAGTCAAGGATCCAAAGAGTCGCCAAGCCGATTGCCGTTCCGTCGAGGATTTGAATACTGAGCGAATCGCCGAACAAAACCAAAATTCGCGCAAAAAGAAACAGGAACATGCTCCCAATCGGGAGCAGAACCGCGATAACCAGGAGAACACTAATCAGTAATCGGTCCTGCTTGAAGAACATCGGATGAGCGAATCAGAGAAAACGATACATTCGATTTATTTTACCTGTGTTACCAGGATTAGCAAGACCGAGCCGAAAAACAGAGCGGTAAGGGGTACACGCAAAGTTGGTGGGTTATCGATGTCCCCCCCCGTTACGGCGATCCTCCTGACTGCCATCAGCCCCGTGTCACTTTTTCAACGTGTGAATCGCGGGACCGACTTCAATCGTTTTCGTATTTTCCTGTCCGTCGACGACTTCGATTTCCTCCGGCGACGATTTCATCGTGGAATACTTCAGGTCGACCAATTCGTAGGTATTCAGTTTTTCGTTTTTTGAATTGGCCATGTAGTCGGCATAGCCCTTGGGATCTTTTTCCGGGTCGACCGGTGGATACTTGGACGGGTCGGTTTCACGTTTGGTGATGAGTATCTTGTACTTACCGGCAGGGACGCCTTCGTAACTGCCGCCGGTCATGATTTTCGCGACTCCGGTA
>JAVBTU010000416.1:0-4470 GCA_031556015.1 Thermoguttaceae bacterium | reverse complement strand
AGGGCCTTGGAATCGTGACGAGTCCCTCTTGCCAGGGACTGCTTTTTGACGTTAGAATCACAGTATTCTTTAATTTCGCCCGGCCCCATTTCCACGAATTGCGACCGGAATTCTCCCCGGTTTTCGACCGGAATCCACAATCGAGAAAGGAATCAAGACGATCCCGGATTTCTTCGGGGAAAAGAACGACAACAATTAAGTGTGAAAAATGAAAAGCCCCCGTTTCAGCATCGCCGGACCGGGGGCTTTTTGTGTTTCTTGACAATTGCCTTGGAAAAGTATTTACGCGACTGATTTTCACAGGTGCCTTGATCCAGAAGATTTCCACACGTGACAATTGCTGTTTTTCATTGTGGCTTCCGTTATAATATCATTTACGATTCTATTTTGTATCCTGTCCGAGGACACGTAAAGATAGTCTATTCCTCCAGTACACTGAAAATAATCGTCCTGTAAAGATTTCAGCGTCCGAAGCCGAACTTTTACATTGCCGGCGGGTAGATGTTTGTATATAATCCTGAGACGATATTTACGATGAACAAACGCCCTCCGTCTCAAATGAATATGTACACAATAAGAACCGTCCGCCGAATCGTCGAAGGTAGCTGGACTCGGGACGGAGCCGGTGTCAGGCTCCATCGGATTTTCGCGAACGATACCGCTTTCGAAACCGATCCGTTCCTGTTGCTCGACACGTTCGATTCCACGAATCCCGCCGATTATGTCAAGGGATTTCCACTGCATCCGCATCGCGGGATCGAGACGTATACGTACCTGATATCCGGGGAAATCGACCACAAAGACACGCTCGGGAATGCCGGGCGCATCCTCGGCGGTCAAGCCCAGTGGATGAATTCCGGCAGCGGTATCCGACACGAGGAAATGCCCGTGACGTCGCCGCGACTTTTCGGCTTTCAGCTTTGGATCAATCTGCCGAAAAAGCACAAAATGAGCAAGCCGACTTATCACGACATTCACACCGAGGATATGCCGGTCGTCGAAGAGAATGGCATCACCATCCGAATCGTCGCGGGAAAATACGGGAAAACCGTCGGTCCGCAAGGAGATTACGTGCAACCGCTCGTTTTCGATATCACGATGAAACCGGACGTAGAATGGGAACTGCAAATTTCGGAAAACGACACCTTGTTCACCTATATGCTGGAAGGTGACGCCTCGTTTGGCGAACCGCTCAAACCTGTGCAATATCAAACGGCGGCGATTTTCAGCGAAGGGCATATTTTACAGGTGCGAAGCGAATCGCAAGGTTCGAGATTCGCTCTCTTTTCTGGCAAGCCGCTCAAGGAACCGATCGCCTGGGGCGGGCCGATCGTGATGAATACACGCAAAGAACTGGAAACGGCATTCCGGGAATTGGACGAAGGGACCTTCATCAAACCGACCTGAATTTCAAAGGGGCAGAACATGTACGACAAAACGCAAGTGAAAAAGAACAAGTGGATGATCGATCCGGATGACGCCGTGATGTTGTTGATCGATCATCAAAGCGGACTATTTCAACTGGTCCGCGATATCGACCAGCCGGTGCTGCGTTCCCATGCGATTGCGTTGGCCAAGGTGTCTCGTCTGGCAAAAATCCCGACATTTACGACCGCTTCGGTGCCGGACGGGCCCAACGGTCCGCTGATTCCGGAGATTCATCAGGCGAATCCTGACGCCGTTTACATTCCGCGAACCGGCCAAATCAACGCGTGGGACAACCCGGCTTGGGTGGAAGCGATCGAAAAAACCGGACGAAAAACGCTCATCATTGCCGGAACGTTGACCAGCGTTTGCATGGCGTTTCCGGCGTTCAGTGCCGTCGAAGCGGGTTACAAGGTCTTTTGCGTGGTTGACGCCTCCGGAAACTGGAGCACAATGGCAACCGATTTGACGGTAGCCCGAATCACGCAAGCCGGTGCGATACCGATTGACACCTTCGCAGTGCTATCGGAAATCATGAGTACGTGGAACCGCCCCGACGCGATGGATTTCGCGGCCGTCATGATCGAGCACATCGTGCCGCCATTCCGTGCGCTTGTCGAAAGTTACGATAAAGCTCAAAGCGTTCAACAGCATGGCAGGGAAACGAAGCTCGATAATGTGAAAACTTAACACATTTTTGCCACGGGTTACTTACGCAGGACGCAGTTTATGTCCTACGAATAAAGGGACACGGGAGCTTGCTCCTTTCATGCATGCCACCTATAATTTCTGTAGAACTGATGGAAATTCATGAGGTGACTCAATGATTTTGGATCCTTTGTATTTCATCATCGTCGCTCCGGCATTGCTTCTCGCCTTCGTCGCCCAGATGATGGTTTCGAGTCGGTATGCCGCAGCCAGTCAAGTCCCTGTTTCCATGACCGGGGCACAAGCAGCTCGGCGTATTCTCGATTCGGCGGGATTGAGCAACGTGGGTATTGAAATGGTCGACGGATATTTGAGCGATCATTACGACCCCCGCGACAAAGTACTTCGGCTCAGCCATGACGTGTATAACAACGCCAATGCCGCTTCTGTTGGAATAGCGGCACATGAAGCCGGACACGCCCTCCAAGACGCGAAAAACTATGCGCCGCTGGTGATCCGCAATTTGGCGGTTCCGATGGCGTCGTTCGGGTCCAGCACGGCATTTATCCTGTTCTTCATCGGAGTGGCATTTCAGGCTCTCCATGTTTTGGCATGGGTTGGCGTTCTGTTTTTCGGGTTTGTCGTCGCATTCCAGTTGGTGAATCTTCCCGTCGAATTCAATGCCAGTACCCGGGCAAAACAACAGCTCCTGACGTTGGGAATTGTCTCGGAAAACGAAGCGGTTTATGTTCGCAAGGTTCTCGGCGCAGCGGCTTTAACCTATGTTGCCGCGACGTTGATGGCTCTGCTGCAATTGGCATACATGCTCATGCAATTACTGAATTCACGCGAGCGAGAATAATTTCTCAGAAGGGATAATCCCATGAAACCGTTGCTTCGTTGTTTGACGTCATCTTCGACGGAATGGCCGTTGACTTCGTTCGGGCTGCTGCTGTTCCGTGTCGCATTATGTTGCGGATTATTGACACACGGTCTCCCGAAAATTCAGAATTTCAGTACGCTGCGTGAAACGTTTCCCGACCCGATTCACGCCGGACCGGCAATCGCTCTCTGCCTGGTGATTTTCGCCGAAGTGATTTGCTCGACGCTGGTTATGCTCGGACTTTTCACGCGACTTTCAGCGATGCCGCCGATCTTCATGATGATCGTTGCCGTCTTCGTTTTTCATGTCAACGATCCGTTTCAGGCGAAAGAACCGGCCTTGTTCTATTTGAGCGGTTTCTCGCTGTTGTTTTTGGTCGGGCCAGGATATTTTTCCGTTGACGGAATTTTGAGCCGGATTTTCGCGAAAACCAAGGTGTCCGAAGTGAAATCGGAAACGAATTGATCCTACCACTTCGGAGTTTCCGCTCTCATATTGCGTCAGCCGCGAATCATCGTCAGGATTACCTTGAAACGCTTTACCGCTTGAAGTGCTTGCGGAACGTTATAAATTGCCAACGAACAATGCTTTTGCAGTCTACTTTTCGACCTTCAGTTCGTTCCAATCGACGGACTTGCCTTCGAGCCAGTCGATGATCGGTTTGGCGTCCGGCTTCACCTTTGGCAGAACGACGGCGACGAGGTTTCCCTTTTCGTCAAACAGAAATTTCTGGAAGTTCCACGTCACCGGAGCATCCATGACGCCGTTTTCCTTCTTTTCGGTAAGGTAACGGTACAGCGGATGAATATCGTCGCCCTTGACGGAAATCTTTTCCATCATCGGAAACGTCACCCTGAACCGTGTCGAGCAGAACTCGGCGATCTCCGCGTTCGTTCCCGGCTCCTGAGCGTTGAAATTGTTTGCGGGAAAGCCGACGATGACGAATTTGCCGTCGGCTCCGTATTTGGCGTGGAGGTCTTGCAATTGCTCGTATTGCGGTGTCAGACCGCATTTCGATGCGACGTTGACGATCATGACCTTCTTGCCTTTGAGTTTTTCGAGTGGGAAATCATCCCCTTTGATATCCTTGACAGTAAAATCGTAAAGTGACATTTCGGCGGAGTTGTCTGGAAGGGATTGAAAACGGAAACCATCACCGTCGGCTTTCACGGTTCCGACGGACGGAAACGGAAGATGACACGCGGCGATCAACAGTTGTTCGTTCGCCGCTCGCTGGAGCGTTTTGCGTCGGACCTCGGCGGCCTGCTTCGGATCGTTGTCGTATTGGATGCTGATGTCAGGTCTTGCGAACTGCACGGCTCCGGTGTGCAGCAAGTCGGCGACGACGAGCAGTTTCACGTCGCCGGAAGAAAGAAGGAATCCGGTTTGTCCCGGCGTGTGACCGTGAAGGGGAACGGAAACCAGTTCGGGAAAAATCGTGGCGGTCTTTTCGTCCGGTGTCAGGATTTTCGGTTCGCCGTACAGTTTTACGCATTGTTCGCAATAAGCTTTGT
>JAVBTU010000191.1:0-5976 GCA_031556015.1 Thermoguttaceae bacterium | reverse complement strand
TTGCAGAAAACGAGGGAGCGGTTTGTCCGGCGGAGCGGTTGAACAATAAAAGGTATAGCGACTGTTGGCTCACGAATCTTCTCGTAGCCGCTTCGCTCAGCGGCACCAAAAAACCGCCCCCCAAAATACGAAAAGACTAGGGAATTTGATTTATTCGAATGGGAGCGTTGAAGTGATTCGCTCGACATTTCAAGAGAATTATTCGTTCTACTTTATGGTTCAAGTTCCGTATGGTTCCCTTAGCATTTCTGATTCTATATTCGCGGGAAATGAAACGGACAATTTCTATGCGGTCGTTCATTCGCCCACATTGCATATCTTGAATTCTTCTATTACAGGAAACAAATCGAATCCATTTTGGTTGTCCAATGTAGGAACTGTTTCAAATTCAACAATTGTCGGTAACACCTTGCCTGTCATCATTCCTGCTTATAAAACATTAACGATCAGTAATTCGATTCTTCACAAAAACGGCTCCACAGAAAATGATATTTCCTCAAGCGGTAGGAGGATTGTTGCTCTTTCGCTTCCGCCCTCGCCGCCTTTGGGTCCCCATTGATATAACCCAAAAATTTTTTAAAATGGCGATTGGTTTTATGGGTCGTGTTTCGACGCGTAAAGTGAAGTTCGCCCTCTTAGCTCAGTTGGTAGAGCAACGGACTCTTAATCCGTGGGTCGAAGGTCCGAGTCCTTCAGGGGGCATTTTATAAAAACCCGTTGATTTCCAGTGGTTTATAACACGAAGTCGAACGGGTTTTTGGTTTTCTTGTGGGGCAAAAATTTCCGTAATTACGGAAAAAATTCCCCCACCCCCTTTTTTCCTGTTCGCTTTTCCGTTTCAATGACAACTTGAAAACTGGAGATTTCATGCGAACCTATCGTAAAAAAGCTAAACGCGTCCCTGCCTTGCAATTTCATCAGGCCAGCGGGCGCGGTGTCGTCCGAATCAACGGCAAAGACTTCTACTGCGGGAAATACGGAACGCCCGAATGCCAACGAGAATACAATCGAATCGTCGCCGAATGGCTGGCCGGAAGTCCGCCGACCACATCACGGCCCGGTTTGACCGTGATGGAGCTTCTCGCCGATTATCTCGACTTCGCCCTTCGTTATTGCCGACGGCACTGTCGACAATCTCGGCCAATTCTCCTGGCGCCCGACGGTCGATTTGGGAACGCTTTCGCAGAAGACCGTCACGGTCAAGGTCCGTGCCGGGAAAATCAATCCGACGACGCAGGTCGTGACCTGGGGCGGCTGGACGACGTACACCTACGTCTACAAAAAGGAAGCGGTCGTTGCGGGTGCCTTGGAAACATGGTCCGTTGCGAACTCCGACGATACCGCCAAACCGGGCAAAATGATTACCGGTACGGCTCATGCGGGTCAAGACGCCGTTTCGTACAGCGTCGAACTCGATTACAAAGGGGACGGCGATGCGGACGGGATCGCGATCCCCGGCGCGGACGGGACGTTCAAATTCTACGTGACGCCGGGCAAAACAGCGGTTCGGGCACGGCTCGTGGAAACGATCGTCGTCGGCAGCACCACGGCGAGGCAGGAAGGAGCCTGGCAGTCGGTCAACTACACCGGCACGCTTGCCGATGCGGGCAAGGCGGACCTCGTGATCGATATTACCGGCACGACGACGAAAACAATTGCCGGTGTCAAGGTCGACAATTACAAGTCCGGTTCCTCGTTATCACTGGCTATTGACGTGGACGGAGACGGGGTTTCGGACACATCCGTGACGGTCGGTTCGGACGGCAAGGTTTCGATGGCGTCGATCCTCACCGCGATGCGGCAGTCGTCTCTGGCGTCGAAAGTCTATAGCGGCCTGATGATGCCGACGTTTTGGCTGACGGGCACCACGGTACACACGGATACGAAGGTTTCGTTCCCGGTCATCAACGATACGGGGCTGACGACGGCGGAAAAGCAAGGGTATCAAACGAAGCAAAATGAATTCGCGTCGAACTATGCGGCGTATACTTCGGCCCTCGCACAAGTAAATCAAACGTCTTACGTCGAAACGCAGTACTATAACGGCACCGTGATCGATACCGGCGGTACTCAAGGTGCCACGAACAATTCCAACACGAACGGGACCGGTTCGCTCAATACGTTGGCGCTCGGCGCTACGCAGGCGGACCTCTGGAAGCTGCAAAACGGTCCCGTTCCGACGATCCAGCCGCCGAACCTGACCGGCGACCTGGTCGACTTCGCCAACGATCCGGGCGTCAAAGACGCCATTGCCGCCGCGAACCGGAGCTATGAAAAGGCGGTCTTGAACCTGCAAAAGCAGGCTCAAACCCAGTACAACTCGCTCCTTGCGACCTGCGAGCGCGATCTGGCGGTCCTGAAGGCCGGATACGACGCCACCGTTGCACAGAACGAAGCCAAAGCCCAGGCGATGGTCGAAAAAGAGTTCGAAACGACCGAGGAATATAAGCAGATCGTCGCTGCGGCCACGGCACAACTCAACGCGGCACTGGCCGCCTACAACGTACAAATCGCGGGCGCCTCGAATTCGGCGGAACGGGAATCAATCACCTACCAGTACACCTTGCAACGGGTGGGCATCGAGTCGCAACGGGACAACGCGATTGCGTCGGCCCGATTCGCCTATCTGACTCGGCCCGAATCGGTCCTTGCCAAAAAAGCCGCACTCGCCAATCTCAATATTGACGCGAAGGAAACGTTCGACCTGGCCTGTTCCGCGCGGGAAACGCAGTTCAACGGTGCGGTCAACCAACTCGATTATGATACCAACCAATCCGTGACCGACGCCGGTACCGCCGGGAACACGTCCGTCAATAACGCGATCCAAGCGGCCGTGGACTATTGGGCGGGCGTCAGCGGCGGCGATCCGGGCTGGATCAGTTATATCCGCCAGTGCATCGCGCACATGATCACCCGTATCAACGCCGATAATGCCGCGTACCGCGTCAACGCCAAGGCGCACGCCACGGCCGGTAAGGCGCTTGGTGACGCCATCATCGCCGCCGCCAAAACCGCCCGGGATGCGAGTATTGCCGCCGCCAAAGCCGCAAGCACGGCCGCCGTCAACAACTACCGCTCCTTTGCGCAAGAGGCACTCGCCGTCGAAAGGGATTTCAGGTTGGCTCAAATCGCCAACGACAAGAACAATCGTATTGCGACTTCCGCCTTGAAAAACGATTATACTTCCAGCTATTCCAAGAGCTATTCGGAATATCAGATTTCGAGGGATGTCGAAGCGTTTTACGCGGACCTGGAAACCTTCGATCAAATCTATTCCCGGGGAATCAATGACCAAAGAAAAAGTTACAATGACGCCATCGCAACCGATACCTATACGCGTGACAGCGGTTCCATTGCCTGCGTGGCGGGTTATCTGAACGGCTCGACGAATATCGGCGCGAATTATTCCATTAGCCTTTTGAACGTCTCCGAAAGCTACGAACATTCCACCGTCAGCGCGTCGAGCGGCTACAACAGCAGCGTCATCGGCGCCGATGCCACGTTGCAAACGGCTCTGGTCAATAACGCCCTGACCCAGAATCTTACCGACCTTTCGAGCGAAAAGAGTTACCTTGACGCTAAGGAAACGACGTACTACAATTCGATTATCGCTTGGGCGAACGGCCTCGGCGGCGCGTACGGCGATTACATGAAAGCGAACGCTTCGGCGGGGCTTTCCCACTTCGGCTCGATTCTCGACGCGGCCGCCGGGTTCGTGTCGTCCTGCATGAACAAGGGGGCGGCTGAAGCGACCAGCGGGATCAGCATCCTTGCCGGACTGGCCGGTGGCACCGCCTCGGCAATCGGGTCGTTCCTCTCCGGATGGATCGATACAAGCTATGGAGGCGATATCGGCTTTGTCGACGCGGATCGCAAACTTTCTGTCGACAACACGAACAAGGCCAAGGACTATCTGATTGAACTGGCGCGAATCGAAAAAGAGCGGGCGCTGGACATCAATCGATTGAAGCATGAGACCGCGGCGACGAGAATGGGACTTGAAACGGGTTTCAACGCCTCGAACGTCAATATGGGGCAGACGGAATCTTCGCCTGGTACGTCCCCTCGGCGGGGCTCCTGCTGTCGCTCGCGGAATCGGGTGACACCCGCTCGGCTTACGTTATGGTCGGTGCGAATATGAAAGAAACGGCGATCAACGACTCAGCACACGCCGCCAGAAAAGCGGACTGGCTCGATTATGTCGGCGCGGTTTGGGGTAACGAAAGTACCTGGCTCAACACGGCCTATTCGATTACGTCGAATGTACAAAACGCGTGGTACGGCGGCTTGCACGGCCTGCAAAACTCGGTCGCCGCCTCTACTTACGGCGCGAACATGGCCTTGTGGCGGGCCTCGCTGGCGAACGACACCACGGAGGACGCGATCGGGTTCGCTAATTCCGTCTGGACGGCGGACATGAATTACCAAAAGGCGCTCGAGACGAATCGGCTGAATTATCAGATCGCATGGCGTCAGGAGGAAATCGCGAAGCTGCCGACGAACGATCCGCGGCGAACGGCGTTACTCGGAGAGATCGCGTTACTCCAGAACACGAAAACCGCCTACACCGGCTATATGACGCCGACGATCGCGGCGGGCTCGGACTACTTATCGGCGAGCCAGACCGCCTACGGCACGTACAAGACGGAGATGGTATCGGCAATCGATACATACATGGCGGCGCTTGACCTGACGGAAACCGGCTGCCGTGTCGGTTCGCAGGCGGCGGAACTGTCGTATGCGACGGGAGTAACGTCGGCCGATCGGGCCCGGGACCTGGCCCTGTTCGATGCGGCACGCAACGAGGCGATGGAAAACGCGATCAAGGAACTGGCGGTCGCTCAGGCGAACGCGTCGGCGTCCGGCAGTGCTGCATCACAGGCTTCGTCGCTCGCGTCGAACGGCGCCGTCTCGACGCAGGCGGAGCGGGACGCACTCATCGCCTCTCTCAACGCTCTGGCCGGCGCGGAGAACACCGCCCGAGGCCAGCGGGAAACACAGGGCAACCAACAGATCGCCGCGACGAAAACCGCTGCCGCCGCAACGAAAACGCAAGCCGATCAGCAGGCGGAGTTGCAGCATAAAAACTCGCTGATGTCGGCGCAAGCCGGTTACCTTGCTGGAATTTTCGGCGTCAGCGCAACGTATATGCAGGGTCTCCTGAATAACATGAATACGAGCATCGCGTCGGCACAGAGCAAATACGCCGCGTCGATGAAAACGGCCGCCGACGCTTACGGCAAGGAAACGTGTCGTCTGGGAGGACTGTACAGTGACGCCATGCAAAAAGTCTCCGGCGGCGGAACGATTGATGCGAACTTCTATTCCAACGGAGCATCCAGTGTCAACGTGCAAGTGTGTTTCGCGGCTGGCTTTGAGATCGACTTGACTGACGGATCGCTGAAAAACATTGAGGATTTCGCTGGCGGTGAAGAAATATGGGCTAGACCGCACGATAATCCGACCGGTCCTCTGCAAAAGTGTAAAGTCGTCCGAGCCTTCAAAAACGGCTTCAAGGAGACGATGTTACTCAAATTCGACAATGGTCTCGAATTACGCGGCACTGCTGAACACCCGTTCTATGTCGGCGGCAAAGGGTGGACACCGCTCGGCGAACTCGAATCCGGTGACACCTGCTTCGACCGCGAACAGAACCCTGTCGTGGTGAAGGAAATCATCCGCGACGGCAAGGTCGTCGAAGTCTTCAACATCGAAGTCGAAGGGTGTCATACTTACTACATCGGCAGGAACGGGCTTGAGGTACTGGTACATAATGTTTGTTCTTGCGGGCGCAACCATGATGGATTCGACTGGAATGGTGACAGAGGCTGGGGGGATGTGGATTCCGGTCGAAAACCGGGGAGAATTCCGGTCGCAATTCGTGGAAATGGGGCCGGGCGAAATTAAAGAATACTGTGATTCTAACGTCAAAAAGCAGTCCCTGGCAAGAGGGACTCGTCACGATTCCAAGGCCCT
>JAVBTU010000039.1:0-3354 GCA_031556015.1 Thermoguttaceae bacterium | reverse complement strand
GACGCACGACGAGTTCATGAAAGAGATCATCGACGCGAACAACATTCAATTGCCGCAGCTGCGGAATCGGGACGACAAATACCAGTACGACCCGGAAAGCGGCGAACTGAAAATTTCCACGGTGAAAAAATAGGAGACGATCATGATTCAAAAATTGACGACCGTACTAAAACTGACACCGGTCGAAAACGGGTTCGCGCTCATTTTCGACCAGCCGACTCTTGACAGGATGCAGGTTGATGGTGACACGACACTGGAAATGACCGCGGAAAAAGGAAAATTGACGCTCCAACCAATTCTCGACAAAGAAAAAGAGGATCGCGAGTTTGATTCATCCCTTGAAGAAGTGTGCGATTACTATAGTGACGTGCTGCAAAAGTTGGCGAAATAGGTGTCATGACGAAATTCATTACCATCAAACAGATTCTTGCCATTCACGAAAAACAAATCGCACGATTCGGCGGGATGAGTGGCATTCGCGACATGGGGCTTTTGGAATCCGCGCTTGCGATGCCGCAAGCCACTTTTTTCGGCCAATACCTCCATAAAGACATTGATGAAATGGCGGCTGCTTATTTGTTTCATCTTGTCAACAATCATCCTTTTCTTGACGGCAATAAACGTACTGGTGCCGTTGCTGCCTTGATATTTTTGAAGGTGAATGGTTACCCGTACAAGTGTTATCGTCCTCGCATGGAATCGATGGTCCTCGCCGTTGCGCAAGGTGTTATGGACAAAGCGCAAATCGCCGAATTTTTTCGCAAACACCGTTCGGAAGAAGAAACCTGATTCACCCTCCAACAATCCAATCACCCAGGAGTTTGTCATGCGAATCGCGTCAATCTTATTTATTCTGCTACTTTGTCCCGCTTGGGTTTTCGCGGCGGAACAATCGCAACCGCAACCGGAACCGAAGTGGACCGCGATGTTCGACGGAAAAACGCTCGAAAACTGGACCCGGGCCGATGTCGGCGGGTCGGGGCAGGTCGAAGTCAAGGACGGCGTCATCGTGATCGGAATGGGCGTCGGGGCCAGTGGAATCCGGTACGACAAGGAGTTTCCCAAGAAGAACTACGAAATCCGTTACGAAGCCAAACGCGGCATGGGCAACGACTTTTTCGGGGCGATCACGTTCCCGGTCGAAGATTCGTATTGCGCGTTCATCAACGGCGGTTGGGGGGGCGGCACCATCGGGCTTTCGAGCATCGACGGACATGACGCCTCGGACAACGCGACCAGCGGCTATTACCGTTTCGATCGGGACAGTTGGTTTGAAATCAAGGTCCGTGTCATCGAGGGGAAGATCACGGTTTGGATCAAGGAATTCAAAACGCCGGAAAAACTGGAGAAAGAACGCCTCGCCAAGGAAAAACGGGAACAGGCGGAGAAGGATGGAAAAGCCCCTGATCCGTACCAACGCAAGGATCCCGATCCAAACGTGCCGGTCGTCGATTACGTGTACACCGGTCACAAGATTTCGCTTCGCAGCGAATCGAACGATTTCAAGCCGGTCGGTTTCGCCACTTGGGTCACCGAGGGATTGATCCGCAAAATCGAGTACCGCGATCTTTCCGAAGACGAAATCAAAGCCGGCAAAAAAGACGTCGACGAATACAATCGCCGGTTTCGTTAGCATCAAGATTTGCACGCTTTGAAATCCTCTTTTTTTGACACCATGCGTTCGGTTCTTTGTCGTGAAGGTTTCTATTACCTGGCGGTGATCGCGCTGGTGTTTTTCGGCGCGATTCCCCGGGAAGCGAACCTGTTGCTCCTGTTCGGCTCGCTCCTGCTTTGTCCGGTGTACATCGCCTGGCGGTTGGAGCGTAACACGCTCGTCGATCTGCGGGTCAAGCGTAAGACGCCGCCCCAAGTCGTTGCCGGAGAAGTTTTTCACGTTTCGATCGAGCTGCAAAACCGCCGACCACGTCTCTCCAGTTGGGCGGTCGTCGTTGAAGACACGATCCGGCTGGCTCGACAACCTAATGCCAATGGGAACAATCACGATCTCAAATCGCATTCCAAAGAGTCGCGGCAAGTCGTGAAAACGGAGTCGCAACCGATGAAACCGGCCGTCTATTTCGAGTACGTCAAAGCAGGCGGAACGCTCAAAAAGAGTTATTCCGGCAGCATTCCGCGACGAGGGAAATACAAACTCGGCCCGATCGACGTTTCGACGCGGTTTCCGATCGGTTTTTTCCGTACGACACTTTCCCTCGACGACGATTCGGGCGGGGAATTCTACGTGTATCCGCGTTGGGGCAAGCTGGCGACCGCTTGGTTCACCCGGCAGCACCAGTCGAGTGAAAATCGACAGAAACGGCGTTTCCGTCCGAGCCGGATCAGTGGTGAATTCCTCGGCGTGCGGCATTGGCAGACCGGCGATGTGAAAAAATGGATTCACTGGCGTGCTTCGGCCCGGCATGACGAGTTGGTCGTACGTCAATACGAGCAACATCAAAACCGCGATGCGGCGGTACTTCTCGACCTTTACAATCCCGGCGCCGCGACGCTTCGAGAGATGGAGTACGTCGAACTGGCGGTCAGTTTCACGGCGACGCTGGTGAATGAATTGGCGAAGCGCCGAGGCTCGAATCTGCTGTTCGGAGCGGCCGGTTCCGGGGATTGGAGGAACGGCGTATCCGAAGACTGGCTTTCGGGGCAAATTTGTCTCCCGCTGCTCGATCGGATCATGGAGCGATTGGCCGTGATCGCGCCGACTTCGGAGGACACCTTGGTCGAGTTGCTGTTGCAGATCTTGTCGAACACGGATTCGAACGCCGATATTTTTCTCGTCAGTCCCTCACCGATCGACTTGGCTCGCTCGAAACGATTCGCAAACCTGGAAAACGATCCCCGACTCAGGGCTCTTTCGCAACGTATCCGTTTGATCGACGTGTCGTCGCCGGAATTGGAAGAAATTTTCCTGCTGGATTAAAGGACACGCTCCGCGGCTAACGTTAATCCAACGTGCGCTGGGACCGTTTCCAGCTCGGCCAAATCAGCGCCAGCCAAAGGAGCGGGATAAGGATCAAACCGACAAATCCGGGCGGCAGGAGAATCCAAAGGAGCAGGGCGACGAAGCTTCCGACGAAAAACGGGTACTGGCGATACAGTCGCCGCGGGTGGATCCAACGAACCAAAATGACACCACCCGCGACCGCGAGGACGCCGAGGCTCCAACGGACCGCGTCGTTCTCGAACACCGTGGGCTTTTCCGAAACGGAAACCACGTTGAGCGTCCGCACGCCTTCTCCGGAAACCCCGAACAGGTACGCGATATTCTCGGAATAACTCATCCGGAACGCGGCGAAAGCGGCCGATTCGTTGACGTCGTTCTCGATTTCGCGACCGGCC
>JAVBTU010000310.1:0-3764 GCA_031556015.1 Thermoguttaceae bacterium | reverse complement strand
GGGGCGGATTTTAAGAAAAGTGGATTTGCATGGTTATCTTTTGGATCTCACCTAGCAGGTGAACACTATGAAGATGAGAAATTTTGTGAACTCTTGGAAAAAATTCGATTATACCATCGGTGCTTTTTATCAGTGGGATATCATGGAAGTGAAAATGCGGATTCACAACTTCGAAAAAGAAAAGACGAAGCGTATGATCTTATTCATATCGTTGATGATGCTCCTTTTGATCAATTGGATATTAACTTTTGCTCGATTCGATGCCTGCGAAATTGGTTCAATTCGATTTTAGATGACTTTGTGATCGAATGTCGTCAGAAAAATGGTTACGACCCGTGATACCGAGCGTGGAGCAGCTTTCGCCGACTGAAAATGGGAGCATTCCCAATATCCCACATTCTATTTATGAACAATAAATATCCAATCCTAGGAAAAGAGTCCAAAATCAATGAATACCCTGCTGAACCCATTTGCCCTTTATGCGGCAATCAGTACAAGGAAACCGGTTTTTCCTTTTTGAGAGCAGGCGCTATCCAAGTCGATAAACACGGAAACGGAATTTACAATTCCGGCGTCAAAAAGTCCTGCTATTTTTACATCGGCTTTCATGGAAGTGAATTGACGTGTACAACTCATCCGCCGAAGAGTTCGGATGGAGAATCTTATTTTACGATGGACGTCGTAAAATTTTTGAATGACGGCGATTTCGTGCTGACTTTCTGTTCGATCCATTGCATGAGAAAGTGGTTCAATATTCTACTCGATGATTTTGCGGAGCAATTTGAAGATAAATTCGGCTACAACCCGTAACCTTGGAACATATTCGCAGGAGTGATGGAAAAGGGGATTGGTTTATGAAAAAAGAAGTCTGTCAGTTGCATGCAATCTCCGATTTCCTTTACCTGATACTTCACAAACGCGGGGCAAGCCCCGCCGCTAACAGCGATTTTTCTCCACTTTTCAAAGCACCAATGAAACCACTCACTTTTCTCGTTTTGTTTTTCGCGTTGTCGGCGACCGTGTTCGGGGCGGAATATTCCGTTTCAGGGCGGGTTTTCGACGCCTCGGGCAAGCCCGCCGTGGGGGCCGTCGTTCGACAGTTGAACCTCGCGGAAAATTCTGCCGAAACCGACGCGCAAGGTCGCTTCACGATCACGCTCCAGGAGATGAATAATTGGACGATTCTCTGGGCGTTTTCCGCCGACGCAGCGGAGCAAGGAAAAGACCGGCTCAAAATCGAAGAGGGAAACCCCACGATCCCGGAAATAACAATCCGATTGACCGACGACGTGCGAATGATTACAGGAACCGTTCTTGATCACGAAGGCAAACCGGTCGCCGACGCACTGGTCGGCGGAGACTGTCGCGGATGGGGCTTTCCGTCTCTTTGTACGACCGCCCCCGACGGAACGTTTCGGTTCCCGTGGGACAAAAAAGAACCGCTGTTGAGAATTTATGCCGTGAAGGAAAACGTCGGTTTCAACCTGATCGGAACCGAAGAGCTGGAGGAAAACGCCGGCCCGACACCACTGGACCGGATCAGCGACGGGCCGTTTGAGATCACATTGAAAAAGCCGCAAACGCTCCGGGTGCATGTGACCGATCAGAACCGTCAACCGCTCGCCGGATGTCCCGTTCGTATCTTGGAGTTTCGCCGGGAAACACCGGAAGGTGAAAACGAAAATACCCGCGCCGAAAACGAACGTTCTTTCGGAACCTACTTCCGGCCCGGCGTTTTCCAAACAATCACGAACGAAAACGGCGACGCCGCGTTCGACTGGATTCCAACCGACGGATTCAGCCGGATCGAATTTTACTCCCTTGGTCCGGAGTCCGGCCTCGTCGACGCCGACGGAAACGCCGTGTACTACGGAAGTGAAGACGCACTATATTCATTCAAGAATCCCAGGGACTTGACGATTTCGCTGCCGAACCTTGCCCGACTGGAAGGGAAAGTCGTTTATTCCGACGGTTCGCCGGCCTGCTGCGTGCGGGTGAGCATCAATTATGAAAACGGGCACGGGCTCGAATTCGCCGACTTCGACGGGGTCTTCCGGTTGCGCGGCAATCCAGGAACGACCGTGAATCTCGGGGTCGAAAGTTTCAAAGAAGCGACTCCCGGCGTATTTCGGATCAACCTCGGCGACGGGTCCGAAGTCAAGCGTCCGACGTTCACGTTGAAAAAAGGAACGCGGCTGCGCGGATTCGTCTTCGGACCGGATATGACGCCCCACAAAGGGGAATTTTTTGTCATGGCCACCGAAAAGAGTCCGGACCCGACCAGGCCCGACGATCGGATCATCCGACAAACGAACGACATCGAAGCCCTGGAAGGAACCGGCATGTACGAATTCATGCTCCCGCCGGGCCGGTTTACGATTTATGTCAGCGGCGGCGAGCGAATGCGCGGCGTTGAAGAAACGTTGGAGATTTCCCCCGGCGAAGAGGATGTCTGGCTCGATCTGCAACTGAAAAGTCCGGACGAACCCGATGCGGAAGAGGATTCGTCCGAGGATTGAGACCGCGTGGGGCGTCATTTTTTCACGACGCCGGCCGGGCGGACGCCGGGGCCTTTTTGATCGTTGTTTCCCAAGTCGGCGAGTACCGCCTCGGCCGCCTTTTGGAGACGGTTGACGATCTCAGGATACTCAGCGCTGCAATCGGTCGTCTCGCCGACGTCGTTTTTCAAATCGTACAGGGCTTGTGACGCCTTTCGATAGGCGTATTTTCCCGGGACGCCGTCTTTGCCCGGTGCTTGTCCGTCCATCGTCCGATACTGATGCGGCAGGACCAGTTTCCAGCGGGTGTCCCGGATCGCCTGGAGCTGCCGTTCGTAATAGATCGGGAAGGCGTCATGGGGGGAAACGGCGTCCTTTTCGCCAAACAGGAGCGGACGAATGTCTTTTCCGTCGATCTTCTTTTCCGGGAGCGGCGCACCGATCAAACGGGCGACGGTCGGGAGAAGATCAATCGTCGAAGCGAGTTGATCGCATTCGGTATTCGCGGGAATCCGGCCGGGCCACCACGCGATCGTCGGTTCCCTGACACCGCCCTCGAACGAGGTTCCCTTTCCTTCCCGAAGCGGCCCGGCACTGCCGGCGTGATCGCCGTAGGAAAGCCAGGGGCCGTTGTCCGCCGTGAAGACGAGGAGCGTGTTGCGATCCAGGTTCAACCGGGTCAAGGTGTCACGAATCTGTCCGACGGACCAGTCGACCTCCATCACGACGTCGGCGAAAAGCCCTTTGCCGCTTTTGCCCGCGAATTTGTCGCTGACGTAAATCGGAACGTGAACCATCGTGTGCGGCAAATAGAGAAAAAACGGACGGTCTTTATTCGTTTCGATAAACTGAACGGCTCGCTCTGTGTACCAGGTCGTCAGGTTTTTCTGGATGTCCGGCGTCACGATTTCGTCGTGCCAACGGTTGCCTTCGATCAATTGAAGATCGGGAAAACTCTTCACTTCCGGATGGTACGGCCACATGTCGTTCGAGTAAGGAAGTCCGAAGAATTCGTCGAATCCCTGGTTGAGCGGCAGAAATTCCGTAGCATCACCGAGGTGCCATTTTCCGAAACAGGCGGTCGCGTAATCCTTCTTTTTGCACACTTCGGCAATGGTTTCCTCGTCGGGATTGAGTCCGATCGGCGCCCGCGGCCCGAGTGCGCCGCTGATGTCGACCCGACGATGCAGGCAGCCGGTCATCAGCGCCGCCCGGGACGCGGAGCAGACCGCCGACGAGACGGTGAAATTCGTGAAACGCCGTCCT
>JAVBTU010000173.1:0-4241 GCA_031556015.1 Thermoguttaceae bacterium | reverse complement strand
CTCGCGAAGCGGAAGTAAGCCCGGCAAACGGTCCCCGACTTCCCACTGGCGGGCGAGGCGCCCGCACTCCAAGGGAAAAAAATCACTTAGCGGCGTTGTGTAACACAGGCTGGAAGCCTGTGCTCCAATACCTTTCACTTTTTCTCGATCAGCGCCAAGGCGAACCAGCCGCGCTCCACTCGGCACAGTCCGGTCGTCAATTGAGCGAAGCGTTCCTCCGTTTCAAAAATCGAGGGAACGAGCGGCACCGCCCGGTTCGGGGGAAAGATTTTCGTAAAGACCGTCCGGAGCGACAGTTGCGTTCTCGCGTTGAGCGAGCCGATCACGTGTCCCTGATCCTGAACGAGGCAGAGATTTCCTTCGTCGTCGAAATCCGGACGATAGTTCACGATAAAGCGGAAGTTCTTCCACAGGGAACGATTCACTTTCATCGCGGCGATGGTCAATGTGATTTCGATCCGTCCGTCCAGAAATCGCACGGTCACGGGATCCACGTCGGCGAGACTGAGAATCACGTCATCGTTTTCGCACGACTTTTCCGCGAACTGAGGGCGGCCGATCTTCTCGGCGATGTGAACCCGAAGATCCCCGACGGTCATGGTTTTTCCGGCAAGATCAAGCCCCTGAATCATCGTCTGGACGGCGGTTTCGTGAATTTTGAAATCGGCAAAAGCTCCCTGAATCGTATCCGGTTCCTGTGTATGACTGCCGAGCGAAGAACGTGACGTCAACAGCCAAGAGGAGAGGAGCCAATCTCGCGTCGTCGATGCGTGCTTTTTCTGGAAGCTCAATCCCGCCCGCTCCATCGGATCGACGACCGCTTTGCGGAAATTCTCGTTGAATTCCCGGAGGCGCTGATCGACTTCGTCGTCGATTCGGGAGCTGACCGTACTCGCGATTTTCAGTTGCGTTTCCGCCGTAATCTGCCCTTCCTGCGAAGCGAACTGGTTGCGTGCGATCTCCTTGACCAAATCCCTGAGCAGCGGCAAGCCGTCGATCCCGGTTTTGACGGACCGCAGGTAGGTTCGATTGTTAACGCCGACGCTGGATGGACCGGATCGAAGCCCTTGCTCCGTCCATTCCAACGGCTTCTCCCCTTGGAACGTCGCGTAGGTTTCGCTTGTCAGTTTCGTGTTTTTTACCTGCGAAAATCCGGTTGCGGCAACCTTGCCGTTAATGCGCAGCGACATGTTCAGCCGGTCCGGGTCGGGAGACAGGGCCAGTTTGACGAGCGTGTCGGTCCGTCGAAAGCCGACGACCCGACGTCCGACGACAACATCCTGAACGCGATCGAATTCCGGATCCCGGGGCGGAAGTAAATGATTGATCAGTATTTCTGAAACGTAAAGTTTGACGTTCGGTCCGCCGTAAATCGTTTCACAAGCCCGTCCGATACGACGTAATTTGTCGTTCCTGCAAAAGCAAAGACGTTTGGAAACGTCGGAAAGCTTTTCGCTTTCGGAAAGGACCCGCCCCAGTTCATAAGCCTCCATCGCGGCGAGAAATTCGAGTGGATGAACCGTGTCCCCCCTCCACTTTTCGAGTTCTTGTCTCCATTGGACGATCGCCGGAGAAGCCAAAAAAGATTCTTGTTCCCGGGTTAACGGAAGTGTAAAACGATCCAAAATCAGGTTGGCGTCCTCACTGATTCCAAGCGTTTGTTCCTGGGAAAGCGGGTCGCCCGACTTCAGGTTTTCGCTCCGTCCCCGATCCAGCCGCAGCCGCTCCGATAAAGTCGGCAGGGCGAGAAACGCGTTCCAATCCTCGACCGCCGGATCATCGAGCCGCTCGAAAAAGAGTTCCAGCGCGCTCGTTTTGGAGCAAATCCGGTCGTAATCCGCTTTTTTGTAGGTCGCGGAAGAACGCGGTTCATTCAGGAACTCGTAAACGATTCGGTAAAGAACAATACGCCGGTCCAGATGGAGCCGGATCTCCTCGATAGGACCGTCGAATTCCGAGCCGGGAAGGGAGGATAAATCTTTACTGATCTGCTTGAGTTTTGCCAGGTCTTCCGGAACCTGCCTGAAATCTCCGTTGAGGCTGACGTTGACGGCGTCGAGTTGCTGAAGCGAATTCCTGAGTGGTTCGCTGATATTTTGAGGCAAAGGAGTAGCGGAATTCCCGGATTCCTCCAGCAAATCGACAACGCTCGCGTGGAGCGCATGGGGGTAAGTCGGCGTCGTGTTCGCGGCATAAACGGCAGCCGAGAAGCCCCACGCCCCAAAGAAAGCGAGGAATACGAACAAACCGCTTCTCCTTGGCATTTGCCCTTGAAACCGGCGACTTCTTCGTGAAGCTGGGCTGTTTGCAAAAAGAAAATTCTTTGCGAAAGGCATACCGATTTCGAGGAAAAATCCGACAGGGCAATTTCACGCGTAGAATGACGAGAAAACGATAGGGTCTCTTTCTACGCTCATCCATAGAATTCGGCGATCCGCCCAGGAAAGTCAACCGAAACCCGGAGCATACCAACGGTTTTCAGCCCCCCTGTTCCGTTTGTAGGAAATATACCGAGCAAAGAAAATGCCCGATTTCCCCCTCCCCATTTAGCCGGAGTTTCGAAGAGGCGCGCTATTCGGAAGACGGATCGTTTTCCGTCGCCTCGTCTCCGCTTTGCCGTCTCGCCCATTCGTTTTGAGCAGCGACGTAAACCATGCGCAGCTCGTGCAGCACCGAATCGATGGTTTGGGTTTCTTCGTCGGAGCGGTTGCCGTTTGTCTTTTCAAAAAGAAGTTCGACCGTATCGATCAGGTGTTTCGCCTGATGCAGCATCATCGTCGTTTGACCGGTGATCGGATTCGGAAAAACGCCCAGTGAAACCATCGCCTGCGAAGCGAGCCCCGAGACCAGAGCGATCAACGACGGAGCCGGGAGCGGAATATCCCGGGGATCTTTCTTTGGCGTTTTCGTCTCCATGAAATCGTTCCTCACGCTTTGCCGATGTGGTAGTTTTCCTTGAAAGCCGTTTCGAAATCGTAGACGTCGTTGAAATCCTCGCGCCGGTCGTCGGCGGTTTTCCTCATGCGTCCGATTCGGATCATGTTGTATACGATTTCGCCGATGTCGCTGGTGCTGTTGATTCCGAGCGACGACAAAACCGCCCGGGCAAGTGCGCCGTACTGGTCGATCGCGTACTGCCGGGCCGCGACGCAAAGGTCTTGACCGGTGATATGCCGCTGCGATTGTTCTTCCTCCGTTTCCGCATTCGCTTCAGGGAGGGCCGGTTCCTCCGGAAGCGGTTCGCTCAGCGTGTCCCGCCCGAGGTTCAGCGTATTTTGCGCAAAGTCGAGCGTCTCGAAGACGAAAACGTACGCTTCTTTCGGATAACGATGGTCCTGCCGGAGCAGTTCCATGAATTCGACCGGAAACGACAGCATGGGAGAGAAAATGCGGAAAGTGAACATCAACCTACGACCGACTTCCATTGTATCGCGTTTTTCCGTTTTCTCCAATACCGGTCACAAGCGTCAACGGAGAGGGATCATTTTTCCTCTTCGGCGTCGCAACATTTCTCCCCGGTACTCCGTGGAGAAGGAGTGCGGTGTATAATGAGACGCCCGGTTGGTCGTTTTCCCACCAACGCGGGGTAAGCCTTCAACGGTTACGGGAGTATTGATGCATTTGATTTTCGTCTTTCACCTGCTGATGATCGGGGTCGTTACCCTGCTTCTTGGCCGCATGCTGCAAGTGACTCGTACCGAACGTTCGAGTTCGCATGGAGATGTTTTCGTCCTGTGCCTCTGGGGAGTCGTTGCTGCGGCTCTTCTGGCGATCGTCTTCGGAACGGTGAGCGACGGCAGGATCGCCGGGCAGCGTTTTGCCGAAGGGCTCTTTTTCGAGGGCGCCGTTTTCGTCGTGATCGCGACTTACCATGTTCCGCGCCGACGTGGAATCACGGCGTTCCTCACGAAATTCGCTCTATTGTTCGCGATGTTTTGGGCGGTCGTCGGGGTTTACGCACTTTATTACGAGCCGTGGAATCTCCAAGTCAAACGGTATCAGATCGCGACGGATCGGCTGGAACGGCCGCTGCGGATCGTTTTTATCACGGATATTCAAACGGATCAAATCGGCCCCTACGAAGAGCGGGCCATGCAATTGGCGAAATCGCAAAATGCCGACCTGATTCTCTTCGGCGGCGATTACCTGCAGTACGATGACCGTCGGCTTCGGTCCGGTCGACCGGATCGGGACGATCTTTCACGCCTGCTCCAGGACGCCGATCTGCAAGCCCCAGTGGG
>JAVBTU010000048.1:0-4816 GCA_031556015.1 Thermoguttaceae bacterium | reverse complement strand
CGCCGACCGTTCCGTCGCTGCCGAGTCCGTAGAACAAGCAGCGGGTCACGTCGTCCCCTTCGGTCGAAAAATGCGGATCGTAATCGAGACTCAAATTCGTAACGTCGTCTTTGATACCGACGGTGAACTCCTTTTTCGGGTGTTCCTTGGAAAGTTCGGCATAGATCGCTTTGACCATCGCCGGGGTGAATTCCTTCGAGGAAAGACCGTAGCGACCGCGAATGACGCTGATCCAATCGCCGGTCCATTTCTGGGCCAAAGCGGTCACGACGTCTTGATACAGCGGTTCGCCGAGAGCGCCCGGCTCTTTCGTCCGGTCGAGGACGGCGATTTTTTGACGGTTTTCGGCAAGGCTTTGATCAGAGCTTCGGCGTCGAACGGACGGTAGAGCCGTACGCTGACCAAACCGACTTTTTCGCCTTTACCGACGGCGTCCAGGTATTCTTCGACGACGCCGGTTCCCGACGCCATGGCGACGATCACGCGGTCCGCGTCCGGGGCGCCGAAGTAATCGAATAGATGATATTGACGTCCGGTCAGTTTCGCGAACTTGTCCATTTCCGCTTGGACGATTCCGGCGACCTTCTCGTAGTACGGGTTACAGGTTTCACGAGCCTGGAAGAAGACGTCGGGGTTCTGGGCGGTGCCGCGAAGGACCGGTTTTTCCGGATTCAGAGCCCGCTGCCGGAACGCGGTGATCGCGTCCATGTCGAGCATTTGGCTGATCACGTCGTCGCCGAGCGGTTCGATCCGGTTGACTTCGTGCGAGGTGCGGAATCCGTCGAAGAAGTGGACGAACGGGACGCGGGCTTTGTACGTCGCGGCATAGGCGATCATCGCCATGTCGTGCGTTTCCTGGATGCTTCCGCCGCCGAGCATGGCCCAGCCGGTGCCGCGGCAGGCCATGATATCGCTGTGATCGCCGAAGATGGACAGGGCATGCGCGGCGACGGTTCGGGCGGAGACGTGAAAAACGGTCGGCGTCAGTTCGCCGGCGATTTTGAACATGTTCGGAATCATGAGCAGAAGCCCCTGCGACGCGGTGAACGTGCAGGTCAGGGCTCCGGCTTGCAGCGAACCGTGGACGGCTCCGGCGGCGCCGGCTTCGCTTTGCATTTCGACGATTTGCGGGATGGTCCCCCAAAGATTCTTTTTCCCTTTTGCGGCCCATTCGTCGGCCAGTTCACCCATCGTCGAGGAGGGAGTGATCGGATAAATCGCCATCACTTCGTTGCATTTATGGGCGATGAGGGTTGCCGCTTCGTTGCCGTCGGCCATGATAAAACGCTGTTCACTCATTCAAAATCTCCTTAAAGATAGGTTGGGTACAGGGTCGGGAACAATCCCGACAAAATAGAAAAAACCGGAACGGACATTGTAATCGAACTCGAATTTCCCGGAAGGGGGCGGAAAAATCAGAACCACGCCGGTGTGCACAAATTTTCCGGGGCGATGCCCGGTGGAATATTTGGTTTGGTATGGCGTTTATTGATTTGAGCAAAGCCCAAACCAACTGAAGCGAGCCCCCTTCGAATCAGAGTGACAACGCCGCCGTCGTGCGAACGATCAAGGTGGAATAGACTTGAAACGTGATCTCACGTTTTTCGTCGCGGTTTCGCTCGACTTGCCTTTGGTGGTCGCGAAATCGCGGATTTACTCATTTTTTATCGTGGGTATATTGGTTGATTGGGGTAAGAAAAGAGCGAAAGAGAAATTTTTCCCAAAAACAGTAACGTTCTTTACCGCGAAAACACCAATAGTATCAATCCGATGAAGATTTGCCTTTACGCGACGTTTTTTCTCAACTTGATTCTGCTTGCCGTAATCGGAACGATCTTGCCGAAAGGGGTGGTCTCAAAGTTTTCGTTTGACGGAGCGCCGATCCAGCGGCTTTCGACCGAAAATTTCGTCGCGACCTTGGGGACCGTTTTCATTTTTTTACTCGGGATGGCCGAAGTGATTCATTACGTGGTCCGTATTTGCCCGGCGTATGGTTTCAACGTCCCCCACGGAGAATACTGGAAAACGGACGAAAACCTCCCGAAACTGCGTACGATCACGCAGAATTGGCTCCTTGAATTTTGGGTGGGCATGTTCCTGCTGTTTTTTGCGCTCAATGCGGCGATACTGGTCGCCAACTTGCGACAGCCGATTCGCTCCGGGATCGAGTTGTATTTCATTCTCGGAGCGTTTTTCGTGTTCGCGATTGTTTGGCTTGTTCGGCTCTACCGCAGAATGCAGCCGCCGGCCTCGGACGCCCAAGCAGAAGAAGACGGACGGTAGACGACGGAGTTCAGATTTATGTCGCCTGGTGCCCGGCGTCTTAACAAATCCCCCGAAAAGGGTAGTGGTTTTTGTCCGTGAAGTTTGCTACAATCCCCCTATTCGTCCCGTTGACGCGACCTCACCTCAATATTTAAGGAGTAACGATCATGGAAAAATGGCCCGTCGGAGTTTTTGCGAGTCTCGACGCCGGACTCGGCGTGAAATTGGAAGTCGTGCGTGAACTCGGCATTCAAACGGTGCAACTGCACACGCCGCATAAGGAATCCCGAACCCAGGCGAAAGCGAACGAATTTCTCAAAAAGCTCGCGGATTACGGTATCACGATCACGACGGTCTTTTGCGGATTCGAGGGAGAATCGTACGCTTCGATTCAAATCACGGCGGAAACCGTCGGCTTGGTCCCGAAAGCGACCCGGGCGGCGCGGATCGTCGAAACGAAAGAAATCGCGGATTTCGCGAAGCTGCTCGGCGGTTCCGCGGTCGGTTCGCATATCGGTTTCGTACCGCACGACAAAAACGACCCCGATTACGCCGGTATCGTCGCGATGATCCGCGACATTTGCGATCACCTTCATCGCAATTCGCAGACGCTCCACCTGGAAACCGGCCAGGAACCCGCCGATACGCTGTTGGATTTCATTTCCGACGTCGGCGCGGAAAATCTGTACATCAACTTCGACCCGGCGAACCTGATTCTCTACGGAATGGGGGATCCGATCGGCGCTTTGAAAAAGGTGGGACATAAAGTTCGCGGCGTTCACTGCAAAGACGGTGTCGCGACCAAGGGAACGCCCGGTGTCGATTGGGGGCAGGAAGTTCCGTTCGGAACCGGCGACGTCGGAGCGGAGCAATTCCTGCGAACGCTCCTGGAAGTCGGCTATGACGGCCCGCTGACGATCGAACGGGAAATTCCCGAAGATCCCGAGCGTCAAAAAGCCGAAATCGGACAGGCGTTGAAACTGATCAACGAGATCAAAGCGAAAATCGGAGTGTGATCGCGGAGCGGCCCGCCCGAAAAACACGATTGCCGGAGCGTTCAATCCGTTTCGTCCAGACGCGATTGTTCTTCCGGCAAATTCGCGAGCGAACCGAAGAGAAGTATGCGTTTTCGCAGCTTTTCTTTTTTCGCTTCTTCTTTCAAACTCGGGACCTTGGGGGAGCCGGGTGCGAAATCGTAGGTCCCCCACTCGACGGTTCGACCGTTGCCTGTGATGAGCCGGTATTTCGGCGGTTGCACCTCCCAACTGAGCGCCAACGAGTTCGCTTTCGGGTCGGTGATGATTCGGAGGGTGTCGATTCCCCAAAGTTTCGCGTCTTCACCGAGAAGATCGGCCAACTGAGCGGCTTTTTCGACGGAAGATTCTCCCCAAGTATCGCCGAAACTGCCGATCGGGCTGGAAGGCGCCCCGACGACCAAGAGTAATTCACTCATCTTTTCGGCGATTTCCTGCGGCGATCCTCGGGTGAAGTAATCCGTCGGAAGCAGGATTCCTTCCGAATCGACCGGATAGAAACCGCTGTCGTCGGGAAGCTGTACGAGACAAACCGGTCGGCGGTAATCGAGGTCGACATAGACTTCCGCCGGGTATTTGATTTGAACCTTCCGAACTTTTCGGACCCACGGATTCAACGAAAACGCGGCGGAAAGCTTTTCCGGAAGCTTCGCGTCCAGGACGGATTCGAGACGATTGAGACCGGCCGACAAGAGAACATCGTGAACCAACGTTTCCGGAACCCAAACGGGTCGCCGCGGAAGGTGAAACCGCGCCGGATCCAATCGATATTCCTCCGAATGCAACAGGTCCGTTTTCCAAGTCGACCAAAGCCCGAACCAGAGCCCGACCAATACGGCGACGACCAGAAGCGTGAATAGAACTTGTCGCGACATACTGTAATCCGAAAAGTAATTCAACGCGGGAAGTGCAAGCGAACGTAATCGTCTATTCGAATTTCACGATCGCGTAACGTTTTTTGCCGCTGCGGAGGACGAGGATCGTTTCACTTGCCAAATCGGACGGCGTCAACTTCGCGTCGATGTCGCCGACCGGTTTA
Source organism: Thermoguttaceae bacterium (assembly GCA_031556015.1). Classification (GTDB taxonomy): domain Bacteria; phylum Planctomycetota; class Planctomycetia; order Pirellulales; family Thermoguttaceae; genus JAVBSX01. The sequence goes on along the minus strand of JAVBTU010000048.1, from coordinate 478 downwards.
TTGTTGACGTAAACGCCCCCTTGTTGCACCGTGCGGCGGGCTTCCCCTTTCGAGGCGGCCAGTTTCGTCCCGCAAAGCGCGTCCAACAGCGGCAAACCGTCGTCCAGTTGCGAGCGTTTCAACGTGCAACTCGGAACGTCGGCGAAAATCGAGGCGAGCTGCGTATCGTCGAGCCGGTTGATTTCTCCGCCGAAAAAGATTTCCGTCGCACGCTCCGCGATCGCAAGCCCCGATTCGCCGTGAACCAGTCGCGTCAATTCTTCCGCGAGCCGCTTTTGCGCCGAACGTTTGCCGGGATCCTTTTGATGCGCGTCGCAAAGTTCCCGCATTTCCTGCTGCGGAATTTCCGTGAAAAAGCAAAGCACCTTCTCGACGTCGGCGTCGTCCAGATTGACCCAGTATTGATAAAACGCGTACGGACTCGTTCGCTCAGGGTCAAGCCAAAGCGTTCCCGCTTCGGTTTTGCCCATCTTCCCCC
>JAVBTU010000349.1:0-4704 GCA_031556015.1 Thermoguttaceae bacterium | reverse complement strand
AACGCGGCTGAATACGTTGAAGTCGTTGACGTAAGCCGAACCGAACTGGGCTTGGAGCGTTGCGAACGTTTCGTTGAGGGTGAGCCCCATCTTTTTGAGTTTTTCACGGTCGATGTCGAGATAAAATCGCGGATAATTCGTCGTGAAGTTGCAGATTCCGTGGACGAACGTCCCGGTGACCGGATCGGCGACATCGGCGGTCGCGGTTGCGATCAAATCCTGGGCGGTCGTCGCGAGGACGTCGTTTCCGAACGGACGTTTGTCGAGCAACTGGAACGCGAGCCCGTTGGCCATCCCCAAACCGGGAATCGGCGGTGGCACGAATGCCTGGATTCGCGCTTCCGGAATCTGGGCGAACGCTTCGCTGAGTTTGGCGGCAATGACGTCGATGTGCTTGTCGGGCGTACGCCGTTGGTCCCACGGCGTCATAGTGATGATCCCCGCCGCCGCGTTGGAAGCCGCAGCGCCGTCCATGAACGAAAATCCGGAAATCAACATCTTGTGCGCGACCGTACCCCCGGTCTCCTCGGAAATCCGATTGACGATCGTTTCCACTTTGTTCAGCACCGTCTCGGTTCGTTGCAAGGACGCTCCGTCGGGCAGTTTCACGTCGATGAACACGCCCCCCTGGTCTTCGTTCGGCAAAAACCCGGTCGGGAGATGCGTCATCGCGAAATAGAGCACGTAAATCAGACCGAACCAGAGAAGCAGCATGATCAGCGAGCCGTAAATCAATCGTTTTACGATGAACAGGTACCCCGCGGCGAGCGTATCGAAGCAGAAGTTGAAGATTCGGAAGCCGATGAACTTTTTGTGCGGGTCGATCGAATGTCGGAGGAAAATCGCACACAAAGCCGGCGAAAGCGTCATCGCGCAAAGTCCGGAAATTCCGACCGCCGCCGCGATGGTCAGCGCGAATTGCTTGTAAATCTGCCCGACGATACCGCCGATCATCGCCGTCGGAATGAACACGCTCATGAGTACCAAAGCGGTCGCGACGACCGGCCCGGCGACCTGGTCCATCGATTTATGCGCAGCCGCCGTCGCACTGCAACGCTCCTCGTCGATAATTCGCTGCGTATTTTCCACCACGACGATCGAGTCGTCGACCACGATCCCGATCACGAGAATCAGGCCGAACAGCGTGAGCGTGTTGATCGAAAAGCCGAAAAGCATCATGAAGAAAAACGCACCGATGAGCGACACCGGAATCGTCAACGTCGGAATCAAAGCCGCACGCCAGTCCTGAAGGAAGACGTACACCGTCGCGACGACGAACATGACCGCTAAAAGCAGCGTTTCGACGACTTCGACGACCGATTTTTCGACGTATTTGGTCGCATCGTAAGCGGTGAAGTAGTCCAAACCGTTGCGTCGGATTTCGCTCTGCATGTCCCGCATCGCTTTGCGGACACCTTGCGCGACCTTCAGCGCATTGGCTCCCGGACGTTGACTGACCGCCAAAGCGCAGGCACTGACACCATCCATCTTCGAGCTGTTCGCGTAGGAAAGCGAGCCAAGTTCGATGATCGCGACGTCCTTGAGTCGAAGCACCTGCATCTCGTCGCCGGTTCGCAGGACGATATTTTGGAATTGCTCCACGTCGGCCAAACGACCGAGTGTGACGATCGGAATGTTCATCACCTGTCCGGCCGGAACCGGTTCGTCGCCGACTCGGCCCGAAGCGACCTGGACGTTCTGTTCCTGAAGGACCTGGAAGATTTCCTGGACGGAAATTTTTCGAGCGGCCATGATTTCCGGATCGAGCCAGATACGCATACTGAACGTCTTCGTATCGAAAACGCGCACATCGCCGACCCCGTCGACCCGGGCGAGCGTGTCCTTGATGTACAGGTTCGTGTAGTTGGACAGATAGGTCGCGTCCTTATGTTCGACATACCCGCCGTCGTCGAGTTCTTTTTGCAGTTTTTCGGTTTCCGCCAGCCGGGCCGCGAGATCCTGTTCCTCGGAATGATCGAGGAGGCCGACCGCGACCAAAAACCGCTCCAAAACCCCCATTTTGGTCGGTCCTTTTTTCGCTTCCTGCGGCCTGTCCTTGGCGTGGGCGAAAAGCGTCGCGGAATCGACGATACTCAAGAACATGACGAAGTTCGTCGACCGCTTGGCGACGTTGACCCCTTGTCGGCGCACTTCTTCCGGCAGAATCGGCTCGGCTTGTTTGACGCGGTTCTGCACGTTAACCGTCGCCATGTCCGGGTCGGTTCCCACCTCGAATGTCACGGTGATCGAACAACTGCCGTCGCTCGAACAGGACGACTGGATGTAGATCATATCGTCCACGCCGTTGACGACCTGTTCGATCGGGATACAGACGGAGTTGACGACGTCCTCCGCGTTCGCCCCCGGATAGTTGGCCGAGATGCTGACCGTCGGCGGCACGATTTCAGGATACTGGGCAATCGGGAGCGAAACGACGGATACCAAACCGACCAAAATGATCAGCAAGGAAATCACGCACGCGAAAACCGGACGATTGATGAAAAAATGTGCAAACATTTTTGAATAATTACGAATTACGAATGACGAATTCCAAATGAATTCGTTCGACCACCCCCGTTAGCGGCGGGGCTTGCCCCGCGTTGGATCGGCAATAAACACCACGGCGTTTGGCGACTTATGGCAGGCTGGAAGCCCGCCGACCCGGATGCGGGCGAGACGCCCGCGCTCCAACTCTACGCGGCGCCTTCTTCCGCTTTCGCCGGCGGAGCTTGTTCCCCTTCTGCGGGTTTCGGCTTTCCGTTACCGTTACCGTTGCCGTTGCCCTTGCCGTTTCCGTTGATCAGCAGGTCGTGTTTCTTTTCGTATTCCTCTTTGGTCAACGGTTCGACGGGGGCGTCGATTTTCGCTTTCTGGATCCCTTGGTAAATGTAGGTTTCCCCTGGCTTGAGCCCCGCGAGAATAACCCGCATCCGGCCGTTGACCAGTTCGCCGATCTTCACATTACGACGTCGGACGACCTTGTCCTTGTCGACCAAGAGCAGGAATTTCGTGTTCAAGTCGGAGTTGACCGCTTCTTCACGAACGAGAACGGCGTTGGGGATCACGTCGGTCGGGATTCGGACGCGACAAATCTGCCCCGGAAAGATGCGGTAATCCGGGTTCGGAATTTCGCCTCGGAGGATGATCGTTCCGGTACTCTGGTCGATCGTGTTGTCGGTCAACTGGAGCGTTCCGTGGAAGTCGAATCCTTCGTCGGCGGAGGCGTCCGGCCCGCTGATCATCGCAATGGAGAATTTTCCACTGAAACCGCGACCTTCCGGTGAAACGGACCAGTTGTTCGCGGGGGTGAATTCCTGGACGCTCGGCTTTTTCTCGCCCAAAACCGGCGGCTCGACCGTCGTTTCCGGATCCTGAAACTCCGTAAGAATGGGAGCGACGCTAAAGTCCGGAGGGGTTTGCTCCCCAACCTGAACCGTTCGGGAAACGTTAAGCGTCTGAACGGCTGGATTCCGCGAAGCCGCTTTTTTCGAATCGCCGAGAATCGTGTTGAATTGCGAATCGCTGATATCGAAGTAAACGTGGATCGGATCCATCTTCGCGACGGTTACCAGCTCGGTTTTCGTGCTTCCCGGCCCGACGAGGTTCCCCAAGTCGACCAGGTTCGGCCCGGTTTTCCCGGTCAGCGGAGAAACGACGCTTGTGTAGCCGAGGTTCAGTTTCGCCCGGGCAATCGCCGCGTTGGTTCGGTCAATGTTTCCGAGCGCTTCCTGATGGAGGGCGGTTTGCGTCTGATAATCTTCCGGCGAAACCGTCCCTAAATCGAAAAGTTTCTTGGAGCGGTCGAAATTTGCCTTTGCAAGCGCTTCCTTGGCTTTATTGACTTTCAATTCGGCTTCCAGCGAATTCAGCGCGGCACGATAGTCGTCCGATTCGATCTGAAAGAGCGGCTGCCCTTCCTGAACGAGATCGCCCGGCTTGAATTTGATTTCCTTGAGGAATCCGGCGACACGAGCGGGGATCGAAACGAACTGCGAGGCTCGGGTATCCCCTTGGGTTCGGATGTAAAGTTGCACATCCTGCGTGATCGATTGATCGACGATCACTTCGGACGGCGGCGGCTCGGGCGGCTTCTGTCTCGCCGAAGAGCAACCGGAGTAAACCAACAGAGAAAAGCAGGCAAAGCCCGCCAAAACGTCGCGAAACAAACGATTGGTCATAAAACTGACTTACGAGAGTTACTTACGGTGGGAAAGACGACCCACAGCGTATCGATACAAAAACAGGAAGTGTCCATTGTATTTCCGACTTTCAGGTATGCAACCCGGTCAGAGGAAGAAACATTCGGCAGGGTGCGCGCAAATTTTCCGGGGGCTAACGTGCAGCTTTCCGGTAATCATTCCGCGGCTCGCCGTAAAAAATCGAGCAGATCACGCCCATCCGGTCCACACGAGCCCGATCCCACTTTGCCCCCGTCTGCTTCGGCCGCGCACCGATCAGGTTTTTGCACGCACCCCAAGAGAACCGCGAAGTCGAGTTTTGGAGTGTGGGCGCCTCGCCCGCATGTTCTTCGGTGAAATCTCGATATCTTTTCGCACACGGAACCTATACTGTAAACGGCTGGAAAATGCCCTTTTCACGCAGAGCCAAACGTTGTCATTCTGAACGAAGTGTACTCACGGAGTGAAGAATCTGGTGCATCTGGCCAACACGCTTTGCGGAATGTGCTCTGCTTGAAACCAGATT
>JAVBTU010000097.1:0-7921 GCA_031556015.1 Thermoguttaceae bacterium | reverse complement strand
AGGGGAGTCGCGATCGTGTTGATAGCGTTATTACTTGTCCGAAAAAATCCTTTAACATTTTTTGATTTTTTAATACCACCGCCAACAAAAACACCCAAACCCTCATAAAAACGCATTTTAAAAAAGGAATGTTGAGCATTTTGTTTGTGTCCCCTTTCGGAAACGGAAGGGAGTTTGGTTCCCAGTGGAGCCATGAAAGCGGCTTTTCACGCGGGCCTCAGCTTGGAAACTCTGCCGAGTTGGGAAACCATGAGGCAAACCGCGATCCGATCGCTCAAGGATTCCGATGTCCTGCCGAGCGAAGCGCTGATCAGCGATCGTTGGAAGCAGCGACTAATCTATCCGGGTAGAATCTGGCATATTTGCGACCTTTGCTTTCCCCCGATGTTACCGTATCTGCCCAAAAACCCCGTACAGATTACGGCCGACAAAGAGACTCTCGGCTGGCTTATTCCGATGAACGTCTCCACTTGGGCGATTTTCGCCGGTTATGCCGGTATGTTTGCTGTTTTGTTTTTCCCGGCACCGATCGCCTTAATCTTGGGGATCCTCGCGCTGCGTGACGTGCGAGCCCACCCCGAACTCGATGGAAAAGGGCGAGCGATTTTCGCGACTGTTATGGGCGCGATCTTTACCGCATTTCTCGTGCTGTTCTTTATTATCTTGGCAATGGGGTCGGTTTAGCATGACAAGACTAGCAAAGAGAGAAATGTAAACACATTTCATGGGGCGATCTTCCCAACGGGATTCACTTGAACAACAGCCGGCGGGGACTATAATCTTCCGATCACGGTGAAGGGTGCCGGTTTGTCAGTGTGTCCCCGTTAGCGCCGGGGCTTGCCCCGGGCTGGGCTGCGTGAAAGTTTTCATTCGGGGCTTTCGGTGGGATACGACATTTCACCTTACAAACGCGGGACAAGCCCACGCCGCTAACGGGCGACTCCAAAACGAATCCAACAGTAACCCTTTCTTGAAACGGCTTTATTTATGGCCAAAAAAAACGTGGAAACCAGTGAACGGGCGAGCATCGATGTTGCCCGGATCGAGCGGGCGGTTCGGGAAATCCTCCTTGCCGTCGGCGAGAATCCGGATCGGGAAGGCTTGAAAGAAACGCCGGCCCGAGTCGCGCGGATGTATAAGGAGCTTTTCGGCGGACTTCTCGAGGACCCAAAAATCTATACGAAAAAGTATTTCAAGGAACCCTACGACGAAATCGTCCTGGTGCGCGACATCAGCTTCAACAGTATGTGCGAACATCACCTGTTGCCGTTTATGGGCAAGGTCCACATCGGATACTTGCCCGACGGACGGGTACTCGGATTGAGCAAGCTGGCCCGGGTCGTCGAAACGATTTCACGCCGTCCGCAGGTCCAGGAACGTATGACCGAAGACATCGCGAACCTGCTGATTTCCGAGCTGCATGTCAAAGGAGTCGGCGTCGTCATCGAAGCGGTTCACACTTGTATGACGATCCGCGGCGTTCGCAAACCGGGGTCGCTCTGCGTGACCTCGGCGATGAAAGGAGCGTTCCGCAAATATCCGTCGACCCGAGCGGAGTTTCTCGCGCTTCTTAACGGACGCTAGCTTTCCGCCGGAGAGTTCGCTGTTTGGTAACTGTATCATTTTGATACATCGTTTTGATGCAAAAGGTGTATCATAATGATGCAATCGCGATTTCGCCGCACTTCAATTTGTCACGAAAACGCGAAAAAAGTAAAAAATATTTTTTCCATTAAGCCGGTAAAATCAGCCTTAGACGATCAACGGGCATAAGAAACGTCGTGTTCTTCGAGAATGGGAACGAATTGGCATCATAAATGCTCTATTTTCGAGCAGAGAACCAGTATACGGTTTTTCAAGTATACCATGTTCTGCTCGAAGGCCCTCGTTTAGAACATGATCCAGGGGACGGAAGCGCAAGCGGAAGTCCCCTTGGTTATTTTAAAGAGGGCTGAGGCTCTCGCCTCACGCGACGCTTCTTCGTTTGAGCCGCTTGGTTTTCGTCGAAGAAGTCTCTTCCGGCTGATCGGCGGCGGCTTGGGCTTCCCCGTAAAGTGAGAAGATTTGCGAATCGAACTCCTCGGTTCCCTCGGGGGTTTGAACGAATGTATGCGTCGCCGTTTCAATCCCGTGAATTCGATCGAAATGCGATTGGAAAAGTTCGGTATTGTGGAGCGATTCCTCTTCACTTGCCGAAACGGTTTCGACTTCCACTTCCTCCAGATTGCGCGTCCACCAGGTTAAAAACGCCGGAAGCAGAACGATCGCACAGTAAACGCTGCAACTCATCCCGATCACGAGAACCCGGCCGAGACTCTGCAAACCGCGATGCGATGCGATCATCAGGCTGCCGAATCCGATGATCGTCGTCAACGACGTGATCAGGACCGACCCGGCCGTCGAGGAGTTGAGTCGGTATTTTCGACCGCGTTGCGTTCGGTAATCGTGAATGATGTGCACGCCGTAGTCGACGCCGATCCCCAAAATGAGCGGAACGGCAATCATGTTCGCCGGGTTAAGCGGAATGCCCAACAGGCCGAGGATTCCGAACGTCTGCACCATCCCGATCAACATCGGGACGAGCGATAAAAAGGTGTCCCGCAAGCTGCGGAAATCGAAAAACAGGAGAAAAATGATCGCAAACAACGAATAGATCGACGCCTGTTGATACCCGCTTTGCATTTGTAGGGACGCTTCGTACGTTTGCAGCGGGCTGCCGGTCGCCTTCGGATCGATATCGCGGACTTTTCGGACGAATTCTTTCATTTCGTCCATATTCCAAATGTCCGCCGAGCTGTAAATCCGCATCAGGTGTTTGCCGTTTTTACTCAAAAACCGGGACACGAACGTTTCCGGCAAATCGGTCAGCTCCGGAGGATTCGGGTTGGCCATGCCGTGGAGGATATGAAGCCGGTTGAGCAAATCGCCCGCGACGGCGTTCTGGTAATCCTGCATTCTCTTATAGCAATCCGCCTCGCTCATATTCCGGAGCGATTTCGCAGCAAGATTCAACTGGTGCGTCACTTGCTGCGAGAATGGATCGTTCCCGAGTCCGGCGGAAAGCTGCGTCAAAAGTTGCGAGATTTGGTCCGGACGTGACAGCGGAATAATCGGCGGACGCTCCGGCATTCCTTCGAGCGATTGCGAGATCGCCCCGATGTACGGTTGTTTCGCTTCGTCGTATCCGGGAATCATGGAAACGATTTCCGCGACCTGAAGTTCCGGGTACTTTTTCGCGTACATCTCTTTGCGATACAACAATTCATCCCGGTCGTCGGCGATCGACAACGCATACCAGGCGTTTTGGCTGCCGCTTTGCAGCAGTTTTTTTTCCAGTTCGACGCTTTCCAATCCTTCCGGCTGGAGATTGAGGAGGTTGTGATCGTACCAGAGTTTCGGAAGTCCGCAAAACAAACATCCGGTCATTACGATCGTGAAAACAACCGTGCTTTTCGGAAACTTCACGAACGGCAGGATCCAGCCGTTGATGTTGATCGGTTGCGCAACGGGCCGCATCGGTCGCGAACCATCGGCAAGTTGCAAAAGGGCGGGGACCACGCACATGGTCGCGATGCAGCAGAGCATGATTCCGCCTCCGCTGATGATACCGAGTTCGACGATTCCAGTAAATTCGGCGAATCCGGCCATGAAAAACGCCGCCGCCGTCGTGATCGCTCCGGTAAAGACCCCCGGTCCGACCGTTGAACCCGTTCGGACGATCGCTTCGGAAGGGGAGCGGACCGTTTGACGCAGCAACATGTACCGGGAAATGTAGTGAACGGTAAAGTCCGAACCCAAGCCGATGAGAATTGCTCCGAAAGCAACGCTCAAAATATTCAAATGCCCCACAGCCAACAGAATATAACCGGCCGTAAAGCTAAAGCCGATCACCAGGGCCAGGTTCGCGAGAATCGGATATCGAAATCCGCCCATACCGAGAAAAAGTACGGCCGCGACGCCACAAAACGCCAACACGCTCGCCTTGTTCATCGCGTTTTGCGAGATTTTCATCTCGTCGTTTTCCATGACCGGAAGACCGGTCAGACCGATTTGCATGTCGGGATAATACTCTTGCGTTTCCGCGATCAGTTCCCGGAGTTTTTCGATCCCTTCCGTCCCGTGCGTCAGGGAATCCCTGTCGTTTTTCGCGGTTTTTTCATTCTTAACCAACTGAACCAGCGCGAAACCCATTGCGTTGCTGGAATCCGTATTTTCGTCGATTCCATCGTCGCCGGGAATGATAAAGTACCCGGTTTCGTTTTGGCTGCATGCGGCGACGACTTCCGGCATTCCGGCGTATCCCTGCATGGCCGGCCAAGGGGAGCCGTAGGTCGGTTTCGGATCGAACGCCTGCATCAGGCTTCGGCTGAGCAGATCGAGTTCGTGCAACGACATTTGGCGAAACTGCTCTTCCGAAAGGCCGCTTTCGGCGAAAGCGGACTGCTTCATCGCTTCCCGCGGATGCGCCAAACGCATCTGAATCTGGGTGAGTGAGGATCCGATATTCAAACGATCCCATTGTCCCCGGGCGATGTTTCCGGCTTCCCGGGTAAACGCCGCGATTTTTTTCAGCTCGTCCGCCGGAACGTAATGCAAGCCTTTTTCACGGATTTTCGAAACGTCGACTCCGTGCAAAACGGAGCGGAAAAGATGCTGATGCTGTCCGATTTTGTCGGATAATTCGTCGAGAACCGGCGCAATGTCCGCACTCGTTTTCCCTTCGACGACGATAATCAGGTCGTCGTTGTCGCCGAATTCTTCGATATATTCGAGCCAAAGACGGTTGAATCCGCTGTTCGGATTGATCAAATCGAGCCGACTCGTTTTGAAACCGAGATTTCCGACCGCCGCGAGTACCCCCGTCACGGCGATGAGAATCGCAATGGAAACCACGCTCACGGGGTATCGAACGCAAAACCGCGTCAACGCCGCAATCGGGGGGGCTAAGATCGTTGAGTCTGTCGACGGCTTCCTTTCCGAGGACATATTCTTCTATTGTGTTAAGGATAATGATCAAATCCAACGGCGATTCAAATCTCCATTCTTCGTCGCCGAGTTCCACGAAGCGGGGAGTTTAGCAGATTTCCTGATTTTGGGCAAGTGCAAAAAAGTCAACGCCGAAATCCGTTAGCCGGTTCGCCTGCGAACCGCCGAGTCATTCCTCCGCGTGCAGCCCGTCGCGGGCGACGGGGCTAACTTGTAAGAATCTTCATTGAGTCGTGATTGATTCGAGCGATTGAATTCTTGAAAAATATATGTCATTCCCGGAAAAAATTGAACTATACTTGAAGGATGCCCTGCGCTGGAAACAGTCGCGAAAAACCTTATTTTCCTTCACACAAATGACACTTCGAGCAAAATCCACGATCATTATCGTTTTACTTGTACTTTTTCTCCTCGCCCAACTCATTTTGGCGTGGACCGGTTACAAATATGCCGGTATGGCGTCCAAAACGACCTCGCACCGCTACTTATCGTACCTTGTGGCCGATGAGTTCCGGCAATCGTCCTCCGATTTGACCGCCAACGCCAGGGCGTATTGCGTCACGAAAGACAAAAGATACCTCGACGAATACAACGCGATCCTCGATTGGAGGAGCGGGAAAATCAATCGTCCTGCGACCGTCGATCGCCAACTGTTCCCCAACCAGAAAAAAGATCAACGTTCGATCATGACCGAACTCGGCTTCCGGCAGGAGGAAATCCAACTCCTTGACGAGGCGGACGATTTATCCAACGGGCTGGCCGCTTACGAAACCCAGGCGATGGACAGCATCGGACAGGGAAAGATCGTACTCGTCGACGGTTTGGCCAAACCGGAGCCGGAAGAAACCGTTGAACATTTCGCGTCGAGAATTCTTTATGACAAAAACTATGATGATTACCTTCAGCGTATCGACGCGAAAGTTGCGCAGTTTTTCGAAGTTCTGGACAATCGAACGGCATCTTCCGTCCGGGACGTCGAAGTCGTTTTACCCTGGATCAGTTTAATTTCGTTTGCATTGCAACTGTTGACTCTGTTCCTCCTTTTACTCGTCTTCCGGGTTTTCTTTAAGCTGATCCTTGGTAATATGAGTATCCTCAACGCCGGGATGGCCGACCTGAGTCGACGATTCCAAGTGGTTCGCGAGTTGCTCGTCTCGAAATTGGCGAACGGCGATTGGCGGGTGAACATCGACAATCAACTCGATCCGAAAACCAGGGAAACTTCCGTTGCTTTGGCCGCGCGGCCGGACGAAATCGGGGACCAGTGGAAATCGATTCTCACCTTGGCCGGAGCGTATGTCGACATCGGCGATGCGCTGAACCAGGTGGTCGGTAATGTCGGCGGCGTTTTAACCGAAATTCGAGAGACGTCCAACCGTGTCTCCGAAGGAGCGAGAAAGGTTTTCTCGACCAGCGACTCGCTTTCGCAGGGAGCTTCGACCTCCGCGGCGAGCGTGGAAGAAATCTCCGCGACGATGAACGAGATGGGATCGCAAACGAACGAAAACGCGAAAAACGCCGGCGTTGCCGACAAACTTGCCAGGGATACGAACAGTGCGGCAAGTGAATGCCAGAAGAAAATGGAACGAATGATCCACTCGATGGAAATGATCACCAAAAATGCGACGGAAACGCAAAAAGTGATCAGCGTGATCGACGGAATATCGTTCCAAACGAACCTGCTCGCTTTGAACGCCGCGGTCGAAGCAGCCCGGGCGGGAACGCACGGCAAAGGGTTCGCCGTCGTTGCGGAAGAGGTGCGGAATCTGGCGTCGCGCAGCGCCAAGGCGGCCGCGGAAACGAACGAAATGATCGGCCAGAACAACAAGCAGATCGAAGAAGGGGCCCAGGTCGCGTCGGATACGGCGAAAACACTGGCCGAAATCGTCGATCACGTCGGCAGTATGGCGCAGTTGCTCGACCGAATCGCCCAAGCGAGCGACGAGCAGGCTAACGGCGTCGGCCAGGTTTCGACGGGACTGCGGCAAATCGAAACGGTGACACAGCAGAACACCAGCAGCGCGGAGGAAACCGCGAGCGTCTCGCGGGAAATGAACACCAGCGCCGAACGACTCAGCGAACTGGTTGCGAGATTCCAACTGCCGTGAAATCAGGATGAATCGTAAACCATGAATTTTTGGCAAAATAAAGTCGTCCTGATTACCGGCGGTTCGAGCGGGCTCGGGCGGGTGATCGCGGAATCATTCGTGGAAGCGGGAGCGAAAACGGCGATCGTCGCGCTGGAACAAGCGGACGTTGAAAAAGCGGCGGCCGAAATCGGCGGTGATACGTTCCCGATTCATGCGGACATAACGAAACAGGACGAGGTGGATCGCGTCTTCCGAGAGGTTCAAGAGCGGTTTGGACGGCTTGACGTCCTGGTCAACAACGCGGGCCGCACCATGCGGGGCAAGGTTCTTGACACCACGCCGGAGCAGTTTCAATCGCTTTTCGATTTAAATGTCCTCGGGACGATCCGGTGTACCCGGGCGGCGGTTCCGCTGCTTTTACCCCACCGTGGTAGTGTTGTGAACATCGGTTCGTTGGCCGCGAAGAGTGCGTCCCGCTGGGTCGGGGCGTATCCGGTCTCCAAGCACGCCGTCGCCGCGTATTCGCAGCAATTGCGACTGGAACTCGGGCCGGACCTACACGTATTATTGGTCTGTCCCGGCCCGATTCAACGGGACAATCCGCGTCTGTATCCGCTGGAAGGAGCCGAGGGAATTCCCCAAGCGGCCCTTGAACCCGGCGCAGGCGTCAAGGTCGGCAAAATCGATCCGGTCCGGCTGGGACGTCGCATTGTTCGCGCGTGCGAAAAGCGGGAAATCGAACTGGTCCTTCCGTGGAAGGCCCGCCTCGTGTTCGCGATTTCTCAACTCTGTCCCGTATTGGGCGACTGGTTGGTCAAAAAATTCACCTGAACATTCTTCGAATC
>JAVBTU010000309.1:0-6596 GCA_031556015.1 Thermoguttaceae bacterium | reverse complement strand
ATGTCGAGATTTTGATACATATTTTTTCCTTTACCGATGCGATTATCCGGACTTCTGGTGTAATCAGGTCGATTCGATTCCCCACAGTGATATAAACCGTGGAGACCTGCCATAAATTTTCCTCTGGACGCGAACTCGAATATTCGGTACTCTTCGCCGGTCTCCGAATTTTTTTGTTTTTGCGCTCTTATGTTCGAGAAGTTCAGCCAATTCCTTAACAGCGGTCGTATCCAGGAACTCCTGTTCCCGATCGGCATTGCGGCGAGTATCATCGTGATCCTCATTCCGTTGCGGGGTTGGATGTTGGACGTCTTGCTGTCGCTGAACATCACTATTGGAGTCGTGATTCTCCTCACGACGGTCTTTGTGACCAAGCCGCTCGATTTCAGCATTTTCCCGACGGTTCTGCTCGCAACGACATTGTTCAGGCTAGTGCTAAACATTGCGACGACCCGTTTGATTTTGACCGAAGCGGGAAACAAGGGAATGATGGCCGCCGGACAGGTCGTGAAAAGTTTCAGCGAATTCGTCTCCGGAGACAGTATCGTTGTCGGATTGATCATTTTTGTGATTATCGTTGTGATCCAGTTCGTCGTGATCACGAAAGGCTCGACCCGCGTGGCGGAAGTTGCCGCACGGTTTACTTTGGACGCGATGCCTGGCCGACAAATGGCAATCGACGCCGACCTGAACGCCGGAATCATCGATGAACGGGAAGCGAAACGACGTCGGGAAGAAATTACCGATTCCGCCGACTTCTTCGGAGCGATGGACGGTGCCAGTAAGTTCGTGCGCGGCGACGCGATCGCCGGAATTATCATTACGATAGTCAACATTCTCGGCGGATTGTTCATCGGGATGATCGAACACGGAATGCCGCTGATGGACGCGTTGAAACTGTTTACCCGATTGACGATCGGCGACGGTTTGGTCAGCCAGGTTCCGGCGTTTTTGATTTCGTTGGCAACCGGTCTTTTGGTGACCCGTAGTTCGCAAAGCACGAACCTGCCGAAATTGTTCTTCTCACAGCTTGCGAACCGGCCGATCGTGTTGGTTTTGGCGAGTGGTTTCCTTCTGATTCTGACGTTTACGAATCTGCCTTGGGAACCGTTGGTAACGTTTTCCCTTTGTGGATTCGGTTTGGCGTACATGCTGAACAAAAACGTCAAGAAAGTCGCCGTCGAAGAAAAAGTCAAGCAAGCGGAAAAAGAGGAAGCGGAGAATAAACCGGAAGACCGGATCGAAGATTACCTCGTGATCGACCCGATGGAGTTGGAAATCGGCGTCGGTTTGATTGCGTTGGCCGATCCGGGGCGCGGCGGCGATCTTTTGGATCGGGTCCATCGGATTCGGCAAAGCGTCGCATCGGACATCGGGATCATTTTACCGCGGGTTCGGATTCGAGACAGTTTCCAACTCGACCAACTTCAGTACCGAGTCAAGATCGCCGGAATGCCGGTTGCGATCGGGATGGTCTACCCGGACATGTATCTGGCGATGGCCTCCGGCGAAGCGGTCGGCGAAGTTCGCGGGATTGAAACGACCGATCCGGCGTTCGGCGCTCCGGCGCTTTGGATCGACGAAGCGACCAAGGACCAAGCGGAGCTTTACGGATACACCGTCGTCGAACCGGGTGCGGTGATCGCAACGCATTTGACCGAAACGATCCGCAAACACGCCGACGAACTGTTGACCCGGGACGCGACACAGCATTTGCTGGACGAATTGAAACAAACGACCCCGGCGGTTGTCGATGAACTGATTCCGAACGTGATGAAACTCGGACAGGTGCAGCAGATTCTGCAAATGCTGCTCCGCGAACAGGTTCCGATTCGGCAGCTCGGCACGATCCTGGAAACGCTCGGCGATTACGGTTCGAGAACGCGCGATTCCATCCTGTTGACCGAATATGTCCGCGCACGGTTGGCCCGGACGATTTGCACGAAATATCGCGATCTGGAGGACACGCTCCACGTCGTGATGTTCGATCCGTCGCTGGAAGACCAGATTCGCGGCGGCTTCGAGCACAGTGAGCAGGGGATGTTCATCCGATTTTCCCCGCAGGCGATCGACCATTTGTGCAGTCGGATCACGCAGGAAATCGAGAAATTGACCAAGGAAAACCATCCACCGATCGTGATCGTCAATCCGCAGATTCGTGCCGCGCTGAAGCAGATGACCGCCGCGGCGATTCCGCACCTGATCGTCCTGAGTTACAATGAAATCACCCGCGACACGAAAGTCGATTCGGTCGGAATGGTGACACTCTAAGCCCTGCAACGACTCCGGAATGAAATCCCCGAAAACCAATGCCGCCCGGTTGCTCGACAAGGCGGGCGTCGTGTACGAACTGATTCCGTACACGGTCGACGAATCCGATTTGAGCGCGGTACACGTCGCCGCGCAACTCGACGAACCGGTCGAACGGGTTTTCAAAACGCTCGTTCTCAAAGGAGCGGGAACGACCCCGTTCGTCTGTCTCGTTCCGGGCGGAGAGGAACTGGACCTGAAAAAGGCCGCGAAAATCAACGGCTGCAAAAGCTGTGAGATGATACCGGTCAAAGATCTCCTGCCTTTGACCGGCTACATTCGCGGAGCATGCTCGCCGATCGGCATGAAGAAGCATTTTCCGACGTACATCCATCGATCGTGCCTGGCGTATGATTTCATCTACGTCAGCGCCGGCCTTCGCGGGCTGCAAATCAAAATCGCCCCGACCGATTTGATTCGCGTAGCCGAGGCGAAAACGGAAGCTCTTATCCTCTCGAACTCAGACACCTGACCGTTCGGGCGGAATCGTACAACGGGCCGTGTCGACGGTTGCCGGATCGAGATTCCATTCGGCGGTATTATCCCGTCGGATTCTGTCCCGGAGTTTCGCGGCCAATTCGTAGTCTTCCCGGGCCACGGCCTGCTGCATCCGTTCTTCGAGCGAAGGTCCCAACCCATATCGGTTTTGGATTTGCGTCTTGAGATCCCAAAGCAGTTCGATTTTCACCTCGACGGGAGATCGGCGGGTTCGGGAAGCGATCCGGGAGTCAGGAGATTCGTCCCGGAGTTGACGGATTCCCGTGTTCACGGCTTCGACGGCGTGGACGGGGCCGTGATCCCGCAGGGTCATCATCACGACCGCCTGAATTTTTTGAAACAGGATTAGGGATTGGTCCAATTCGTCCAAATCCCCGATTCGAAAACCTCGGTTAAACTCGTGGGTTTCGGGCAAAAACTTTTGGTCCAGAGCGTGATCCCGGAGAAAACGAATCAGCTCCAACGAGTGGTCCGCATCCCGAACGACCCCGGAATAGCGTCCCAAAGCCAGCCAGCAAATACGCCGTTGGGCAAACTGTCGCAACTCCCGAATCGCTTCCCCCCAATTCTTCCGATGAAAAAGAAACTGGTTCCCTTGCTTACAGATCGAGTGTTTCAAGTAAGCCAGAAGCGTTTTAAACCCGTACGGAGTCGTTCCATCCGGTCGATTTTTGACTTCCATCTGCAAAATCCCGAGGTCGGCCCGCATCTGGAGGACATATCGCCCGTTGGATGCGCGAATCAGTCGGGTTTGAACCGTTTCCGGATCGAACGACCAATCGAGAAGAATATCATCAACATCGTTCCCCTCGGTAGAGATGTATTTATGCATGAGCGGCTGATAATAGGCGTCAAACTTCAGGCTTCAGGTAGAGCCGATAAAATCTGAAGACTTACCCCCTATTCTCCACAGAATCGCCTGTTTCGTCCAGAACAAAAAAGAAAAACATCACATTTTCCAGAAAAACGTGTCGAAATCTACCGAAAATACTCGATCGCGTTCTTAAACAGATGGAAACCGTCTCCGAACTTCGGTCGATCTTTCCGAGGAGTGCGCGTCCAGTGCGGGTGTTGCAGCGGGTCGATATGTCGTTCCGGGTGCGGCATGAGCCCGAACACACGACCGGTCGGGTCGCAGATGCCCGCGATGTCGTCGAGCGAACCGTTCGGATTATCGCCGGGCGCGTACTTCAAAGCGATCTGTCCGGTCTGCCGCAGCTGGTCGAGAGTATGTTCGGCCCGAGTGATGAATTGCCCTTCGGCATGGGCGATCGGCAGGTAGAGCGAGTCGACTCCGCGAAGAAAAACGCAATGTTCGCCCGATTTTTCGGCCCGCAACCCGACCCAGCGGTCCGTGTAAACGCCCGACTTGTTCCACGTTAAAGTCGCCGGGAGCTTGCCCGATTCTTCGTCGATCAACAGTCCCGATTTGATGAGACATTGGAAGCCGTTGCAGATTCCGAGGATCAATTTTCCGGCTTCCTTGAACTCGCGGAGTCGGTCCATCAGGCGGTGCTTGAGCAGGTTCGCCATGATTCTCCCCGCCGCGATGTCGTCCCCGAAACTGAATCCGCCGGGAAAGCAGAGGACCTGAAACCCTTCGAGCAAGTCCGGCTTTTCCAGCAGACGATTGATGTGCAGCCGTTGGGACGCCCCGCCGGCCTGGTCGAAGGCGTAAGCGGTTTCCAAATCACAATTCGTACCGGGAGCCCGAAGAACGAGAACGTTGATCATAGTTGTTAGCCACGGGGGCAGAGGGTAGAGGTTAAAGGGATTAGTGATATTTTTTCCCCGCGCTTATGCTCTCGTTGTATCACACATCTTTTTTTGTCAGTTGGGTTCGTCAAATATCTCCGGTCACTCACAGGAACCTTATTTTTTGAGGAAAAAACAACCTCAGTAGCCACGGAGCTCCTTTTCACAAACCTTATTACCTTATTCATGCTCTGGAAATAAGGTAATAAGGTTTGTTTTTTTGTCATATTTGGGCTACTGAGGTTGTTTTGTCAAACAAAATAAGGTGAAAATAAGGTTTCCGAAACTGTCCTATAAACTTGTGTGGTATTACGAGCGCTTACGCTTGGGGCTGGTATTCGTTCAATTTTCGCTGACGACTTGCCCGTCCGGTTTGACGACGGCGAGGAACGTCAATGTCGGTGAAACGTCGGGGTTGTCGGTTTCAAATCGGACCGTTTCCCGGATACTTTTGTACTCATCCGCTTTGGAAACGACGAAATTCAGTCGCACGACGTGCATTTTTTTCGGCTCCGTCTCGAATTCGCCCCGGTTTTCGACGCGAATCGTGTCGCCGGAGACGCTGAATCCTTTGACGACGAACGGTTGATCTCCGACGAACACTAAAGTTCGGTCGATGGTTTCGCCTTCTTTGACGGTTCCAAGCGAAAAAACGTCCGGCTTGACGGAAATCGCGGCCCGAACTTCTCCTTCGACCATCAGCGGAATCCGCCCGGCCGTCGAATCGCTGGAAATGAGGAAAATATTTTCATCGAGCCGTCCGACCGGTGCATCTTTCTTCAGTTTCAATTTCAGATTCACTTCGATCATCCTTCGTTTGGGGCTCGTTTGACCGATTTCCACGGAGATGCTCGGATTGGCACTTTCGGCCCGCTGAATTTTCCAGAACGCGTTGGAGCCGTGATAAACGACTTTGACATTTTTTTCCCGCTCTTCTCCGAGCGGCACGGGGCCGAACTGAACGCTCGTCGGGTCGAACGTAACGTCGTTGCGCACATACCCGCGGACCTGGAGCGTTACGGTCGCCGGAGAGGGCTTGTCAATATGGACGGTAATCGTCGCTTTCTGATTGCCACTGACTTTGTCCGTGTTGAAGCGAACCATCACGGCGCCGGTTTCGTGGGCTTTCAATTCCGGCGTTTCGATTTTCGGCGTCGAACAGACGCAACTGGTCGACACATCCGCCAGGTGAATGTCCTCCTCGAACGGATTCGTGAACTCGAACCGATACTCCGCCTTCGCGTTGCGGGGAACGGTTCCGAAATCATGTTCCTTGGTCGGAAAAAGAGTTCGGGCCCAGTCCTGCGCGGCTACAAGCGGCGTACACAAAAGCACGGCCAGCAACGCAACGGCGGTGTATCGTGTGTGGAACATGGCAGCGAGGGGATGAGCGAAAATCAATGTCCTCCACAGCCGGGGCAGCCGGAGGTTTTCGGGAAGTTCGGGTTCTCGATCGAAAATCCTTTGGAATAAGGGGTTTCGACGAAATCGATTTCCGTTCCTTCAAAATACAGGTCGTACTTTTTGGCGGTCACGAGTTTAACTTCGCCGAAATCATATTGAACGTCGACGCTCGGATCGACTTGTGTATCGAATCCGAGCGAATATTGCATCCCGCTGCATCCGCCGCCGAGAATTCCGATGCGAAGCACCGTTTCCGGCTCCAGATTCTGCGAGGTCATAATGTTGCGAACTTCGGTAATCGCCGTAGGCGTCAGGAGGATGGATGGGTTCATGATTCTGAGGGTACTTCAAAGTAAAGAGCCGCATGTGAAGCGAAGCGCAACTTGCGACTCATTTTATTGTTTTATCTATTTTACAGAAAATGAATTCCCCCGATAGGGTAACCAAATTGTTCAAGGAAAAAACGACATTCGGTTGATTTTCCCTATTTTACCCAGGTTTCCATTTTGTGAAAAATTGCTCGAAATTAAAGAAGAAAAAGACCAAAAAATCGTTCTCTTCGTACGGGAAATCAGGAAATCACGATTCCTCAAAAGATCGGATTCTGATATAATTTCGGAGGTTCACAC
>JAVBTU010000293.1:0-4750 GCA_031556015.1 Thermoguttaceae bacterium | reverse complement strand
AATGGGCGATTTTGTAATGAAATCGTTCCGCCGTTGAATTCCATAGATCAACGATAAGCGTTTCGACTCCGAAGACTGGTTTTACGGGTTCAATTGCTTTTCGAGGCAATTTCCTCACACCATGAAGAATCGGAACAACTGGACTATCCCTTAATGGAATGAAAACCGGCTGGTATCATCGGAATGAATCGCATCGGCGATACAATCGGCCCCGCAAATTTTAACGACAAAAGCAGGCTGCAACGGTTTTGCAACCTATAGCAGAACGGTCTGTTCCGATTATACCGAAGTTCGCAACGCTACAATCGATACAACTCCTAGTACGCAAGGAACCTGAACGAAGTGTTAAGATTGGAAAAATCGACAAAACAAGAGGTTTGGTGAGCTTGCAAAGAATATATCACGATCCTAATCGGGTTAGATACGTTTTTTTTGGATTTTTTTCGAAGGAACTTGCGATGAGTCTCCAATATTCTTTCAAAGACGTTCGTTTTGTCTTGTTTTTTACATTCGTCGTTTCTTTGGCAACGATCACCGAGACCGTTTTCGGCCAATCGAGCGGGAGCGGAGGGACGGGAACAAGTGCTCCGACTTCAGGAATCTCAGGTATGGACGTCCAAATGTCCGCGTTGTCGTCTAAAAGCTCGCAAATGCCGAAATTTAAGGGATTTGATAATCTCGATAAATCGGCGTTCATCGGCAGAAGCGAAACATTTCTCCTTCCTCGAACGAGTTCGGGGTCAGCATCCAGCGGTAGTTCAATGCGAACGTCGTCGGGCTCCTCGGCAAGCTACGGGGCTTCCGGAAACACACGAACATCGACGACCGGATCCCGCACGAGTTCTAGAACGAGTATGAGCAGCTCGCGAAACCGCTCCACGACCGGGATGATGGGCAATCGGGGAGGAATGGGCGGACTCGGCGGAACGAGTTCGAACACGGTTCAATCGGTCACTTCCCTCGGATATTCGCTCGGCAATACGAGCCGCTCGGCGGAGCCGGTTCGGGCTCCCGTGATCGAAAACCGGATCAACACCAGCAAAGTCAAGCCGCTCGTCCCGGTTACGGTGGAAATCAAGGATTCGACGGCGATTCTTCGCGGTGTCGTCAAAAACGACCACGAACGCAATCTGCTGGAACAGTTTGTCAAACTGGAGCCGGGAATCCACAAGGTTCAAAACGAACTTCTCTGCCCGTTGGAATAATCGTCGAGAGGGGTGTGGGTCGAACATTTCGCGGGAAATAAAATGTCAACCGCCACTTTTTCCAGTGGGGTCGGGGATTTCATGTCGGAAAACGAACAGTGCCCTTGTCGAGGGACGACTTTGGATAAGCTGGTCCAGCCCGCGCTGCTGGCCGTATTGATCGACGGACCGCTGCACGGGTACGAGTTGGCAAAGAAGATCGGGGAGATTCCCGGTTTTCTCGATCAATCGCCGGATCTTTCCGGGATCTACAGGATTCTCAAAAATCTCGAATCGCGCGGAATGATCACGTCGTTCTGGGAAACCCCGAACCAGGGACGCGCGAAGCGGCTCGTCAAAATCACCGCTTCGGGAATCGAGTGTCTCCAAAAATGGGAAAAGACGCTCCGGAATTACCGCCAGTCCCTGGACACGCTTCATCTGACGGTCGTCGCCGCATTGGAAAATCGACGATGATTTCACAAACGATACCGGTCCAGCGTATCGACGACCGACCGCATATCGTTCGGGATCGGAGCGGTGATCTCGATCGGTTTGCCGGTTTCCGGATGGACGAACGAAAGCCGATAAGCGTGGAGAGCCTGCCGGGCAAGCAGCACGGTCCCTTCCGCGGCGTCTTCGGTCAATGCGATCGGCGTTTTCCCTTGCAATTCTTCCGCCGTGATCAAAGACCGACCGCCGTACAGTTTATCGCAAAGGATCGGATACCCGGTGTGCGTCAGGTGTACGCGAATCTGGTGCGTCCGACCGGTTTTCGGCATCACCCGAATCGTGGAGAAACCGCGATACCGCCGGATCACTTCGTAAAACGTCTGCGCTTCCTTGGCGTCGGGATCGTTGCGACGGATCGCCATTTTTTCCCGCGATTTGGTATGCAACCCGATCGGCAGGTCGACGACGTCCCGATCCAGGCTCGGACAGCCGATCACGATCGCGAAGTATTCCTTTTGAATTTTCTTTTCCTCAAACAAGGCGGCGAGCTTGGCGTGGATCGCGTCGTTTTTCGCGACGAGAATGACGCCGGAGGTATCACGATCGAGCCGATGAACGATCCCCGGTCGGGCCGGGCCGCGAACCGTGCTCAACTTCCCCGCGAAGTGAAACGCCAAGGCCCCGACGAGCGTTCCGGCCCAATGCCCCCGCGACGGATGCACGACCATGTCCGGCGGCTTGTCGACCACGACCAGATCGTCGTCTTCGAAAAGAATTTCGAGCGGAATATCTTCCGGGATCGGGGCTTCCCGGGGAATTTCCGGCGGCTCGAACGAAACGACCTGCCCCGGCTTGAGCCGAAACGACGGCTTGCCGTGGGTTTCCTTGCCCGGGTCGTCCTCGTCCCGGATCAACACGCTCCCGGCCATGATCGCGTTACGAATATGCGTCCGGGAATAATTCGGAAAATGATGCGCCAAAAACAAGTCGAGCCGCCAGCCCGACTCCGAAAGGTCTACGGTTTTGATTTCCATTGCAAATGTTGTGAGATTTATTCGATCTTCAATTTCCAGCCGGGTTCAGAACGACCAGAGTTCGTTTGTCCTTCGTGAGATGTTTTTCAAACGCACGCTTAACGGACCAAAAGTTCGCGTAGGACGCTCTTGACGCCAAGGTTCGATATTGTTCTTCGTTTTCCAAAAACGGAGCGTACTGAAAAAGTTTCGCGCCGTGGTTTTGCATTAACGCACTGTTTCCCCAACCTCTGAAATCCCACGAAGGAACGATGGCAACCGCAAGATTCCGTCGCTCCGTTTTCAGCCAATCGGGTACGGAATTCGTCGCGGTTAGCGAGCCGGTATACTCTTCCACGAGTGCGAGAATTTTGTCCGCCGGAATTTGGCGTTCACCGACGACGGAAAGAGAAACGATCAATCCTTCCGGAGCAGCGAACAAAGCGGACTGGACCGCGGCGATTTTGACCGTTTCGTTTGACGCCTCGAAAAGTTGCCGTTCGAACCCTTTGACCGCCAGAATCGCGTCGGCGTGTTCGTCCGGGAAAGTTTTTGGATCCGGCAGCGGCCAAGTCGCGACGATCGCCGGAAATTCCACGTCCCAAACGGCGCGATATTCGCTCGGCGCGGCGGCTTGGGGACGCGGTCGGATCTGTCGGGCGGTGATGGGAATCGTCTTGAATTGCCGTTCGATTTCGTCCAGACAAGCTCCGCTGCTTTGGACTCCCCATTCGAAGACGAGTGGAATCTGATACCGTGAAAACCGGTCGCGGTAATACTCCTGAAACCCCGTCCAATCCGCGTTTTCCAGATCCGCGAACACGACGATGTTTTTAGAGCCGAAATCGCAAACCTGCCGCCGGGCCGCGAGGGCGAATTTCGAGGCAATGAGCGCGGGGTCCGTTGCTTCCTTGCGGATTTTTTCCAACAGCGAGGTTTTCGCGGCGTCAAACGTCGCTTCGTCCAATCGGTTTCCGAAGACGACGTTTTTGAGATACTCCACGGCATCATTTCGTTTTTCAAGTTTGAAGTAGAACGGGATTTCCAGGAAATCCGGCGCAAGTGTCATCGGCTCGACTTGCGGTTTGACCGTTTCGTCCCGGGTTTGCAGCACGATCACTTCCTTGAGCAGCTCCGACCAAAGCATACGGCCGTCGTCGTCCCCGGCGAAACCGAACGGTTCGTACACGGCCGTCCAGAAATTGTCCCGCCCGAACTCACACGCGGCGATCATCAACCGCGATTCCGGATCGACCGTGGTTGTCGTTCGGAAATCCGCTTGCCTGTAATTCGCATGGGAAGCGTCGATCCGGCTGCCGACCTCGCTTGCGAAGGGTGTACGTGCAAAGGTATAGAAACAATAGAGCATCACGCCGCACCAAACAATGAGAAGCAGCGTTCCCCACGTGACTGGATCACCACGACCTTTGATCGCTTTCCGATAGAAATCTTTTTGATTTTCCGGCGTGATTTCAGGGAAGTCTTTTTTCGATAGGCTTTGCCAACTAAAACCGAAGTAGAGCAAGTGGAACATCACGATCATCGTGATGACACCGCTTCCGATGAGATATTCGTCCGGATGATGGAGATAAACGAACAATTTATCCGCAATGGCGGCGGTACACAGGAGCGTGGCGGCAAAATAGAAGACGAATGTCGCTTTCAAGGCAAAAACCGAGAGGCTCGATTTTTCAATCCGCGGCTGTGGCGGTATCAGCGTGCCGTTGATTTCCTGAAGTTCGTCCTCGAAAAACCGTTTTTTTCGACGATCCGCCCAGGCGTCTCTCGCGAGAATAATCAGGAGCGGAATAGAAAGATTAAAGGGCCGTAATGAAAAATCCCCGCAGGATATGTAAAAACAGAGCGACACCACCAACCAGGACCAAAAGTACCTTGACGCCGCCGATCTCAACAAATACCGATGCACGCGTAACGTCGGCGTCTTCCGACACTGAAAAGCGTGTATGAGGAAAATCGTGGCGAGCAAAAGCAAAGCGGGCCACAGGAGTGTCGTCAGAAATTCGTGGAGGAACATGGGAGTCTCTCTTTTCGGGATTGTTTTTGTTGCGACATGCCCCGTTAGCGGCGGGGCTTGCCCCG
>JAVBTU010000286.1:0-2834 GCA_031556015.1 Thermoguttaceae bacterium | reverse complement strand
TTGAAATCTCGCAAATGCCGATGCAGGATTATGTCCTATAAAATTCGCCTTTCATTGTTTTTATTATTCCGTGATTTATGATGAATTTGTCCGCTCGCTCAATCTTTCAAAAACCGTTTCTCATGGGACTGTATTGCTATTTCTTGGGAACGGCGCCCGTCCACGCCCAGGACACGATGGGGGTCCCAGAGCAGCATCCGACGACGGCGAATACCGGACGACGAATGTTGTTTCCCATCGAACAGCCTTACTACGTTCCGCCGCATGCCGAGGGAATTCTTGGACGGTATTTTCCGAATCTTCACGGTTCGGAAGCTCTTCATTTTGATTACATGTACACGGGGGGTGTTTTCAACAATGCTCGCGGAGGGATGCAAACCAAAGGGGCTACCTCTTATGTCGGCATTTTCGATTTGGGAATCACCGCCGATACGGAGAAACTCGGCCTTTGGAAAAACGGAACTTTTTATACGCATTCGTTTTTTTCCCACGGTCGCAATCCGAGCCGTTACGTTCAGGATTACCAGGGCGTCGCCGTATTTGCTTACGAAACTCCCGCCCAAGTTTCAGAGTATTGGTACGAGCACCGCTTCTTTCAGGATCGCCTGAAATTCAAAGGAGGAAAGCAGGATGCCGGAGCCGATTTCTTTTACCTGGAATCGACCGCCGATTTTCTCAATTCCTCGACGACCTGCGTTCCGACGACGCGTATTCCGACAACGCCGAACAATGCCTGGGGAATTGCCGGATATTATGAACTGACAAAAAACATTCACTTTAAGGCGGGAATTTACGATGCCCAAGCGAACGCCGACAAATTCTGGATGTCGGAAGAAGGAGGCGTTTACTCCGCTTACCAACTGGAATACCACTATTCGTTGTTCAAAAAATTGCCCGGCTTCGTTTATGTCGGAGCATGGTACGATAATTCCGAGTTTGAACTTTTGGACGCTCCCGGCGAATTACGGACAGGAAACAGCGGCTTCAGCACCGGTTTTGAGCAAATGATCTATCGCCGTAATTTTTGCGACGATAACGACATGCGGGGCGTCACGATGTTTTTCCAGATTAGCGACACTCGGCAAGACCGGAGCGATCTGAAGGGATTTTGGGCTCTCGGCATTCATTGGCTCGGTGTATTCGAGGACCGCCCCGACGATGCGTTGGGATTTGCTCTCAATACGGTCAGATTCAGTGACGGATATCGTTCACAAGAGAATCTGACGTATTCCTTTGAAACGGCTTACGAACTTTTCTACAAAATCCAATTGTCGAAAAACGTCGTACTGCAATCCGATTTGCAGTACGTCGTTCATCCGGGCGGGCAATATCGTGACGCCATCGTACCGGGCGTCGTTTTTCAAGTCGTGTTTTAGCGAAATCAAACATTCTGTGTCTTTTGACGCAGTTCCTCGTCGAGAATTTCCTTTTCAGCGATCCCGATATTCTTCGCGATTCCGCTGCCGCAACGGGCGTCGGCCTGGTGGAATCTCGCAATGGCCCGGACGCGGATTTCGTGGGGAACACTGTCCATCGCTTCGGCGACATTTTGCATCAAGCGAACTTTTTCGTCTTCCGGAAGTAATCGGAATAAATCGCCGGGCTGCGTGTAATAATCCGAATCTTCGCGGTGATTAAAGTTAAACGCGGTGCCATCCAAATCAAGCGGCGGTTCTTGTGCGCACGAACACTGCGTCGGACCGCCGAAGCTGTTCGGTTCATAGTTGACGCCGCTTCCGTTGCCGTCGAATCGCATCGCACCGTCACGCTGATAGTTCTTCATCGGGCAGCGGGGCGCGTTGACCGGCAAAGCTTCATAATTCGTACCGATTCGATACCGGGCCGCGTCGGCGTAAGCGAACAGGCGTCCTTGCAACATTTTGTCGGGCGAGAAACCGATGCCCGGTACGACGTTTCCCGGATCGAACGCCGATTGTTCGACCTCGGCAAAATAGTTGTCCGGGTTTTTATTCAGTTCCATGACACCGACTTCGATCAGCGGATAATCCTTCTGGCTCCACGTTTTCGTCAGATCGAACGGATTGAAACGATAAGTTTTGGCGTCGACTTCCTGCATGATTTGGACGCACATTTTCCATTTCGGGTAATTTCCTTTTTCGATGTTCTCGAACAGGTCGCGCTGCGAATATTCCCGGTCGGTGCCGACGATTTTTGCCGCTTCGGCGTTGGTCAAATTGGCGATTCCCTGCATCGACTTGAAATGAAATTTGACCCAATATCGGACATTTTGGGCATTGAAAAAGCTGAACGTATGGGAACCGAACCCATGCATCTGTCGCAGGTTTTTCGGAATGCCGCGATCACTCATCAGAATCATGACTTGGTGCAGTGTTTCCGGGGAGAGCGACCAGAAATCCCAGGCGGCGGTGTTACTGCGGAGATTCGTTTTCGGATCGCGTTTTTGCGTGTGAATGAAGTCGGGGAATTTCAAAGGATCACGCAAAAAGAAGACCGGCGTGTTGTTGCCGACCAAATCCCAGTTCCCTTCTTCGGTGTAGAATTTGATCGCGAAACCTCTCACGTCTCGTTCGGTGTCTGCGGCGCCGCGTTCTCCGGCAACGGTCGAGAAACGCAGAAAAAGCTCGGTTTTTTTGCCAACCTTCTCGAAGATTTTCGCCTTCGAATATTTCGTGATATCATTCGTAATGG
The DNA here is from genome assembly GCA_031556015.1 of Thermoguttaceae bacterium. Classification (GTDB taxonomy): domain Bacteria; phylum Planctomycetota; class Planctomycetia; order Pirellulales; family Thermoguttaceae; genus JAVBSX01. The sequence goes on along the minus strand of JAVBTU010000286.1, from coordinate 164 downwards.
TCAGCGTTCCGTAAGCTCCGCTCCCCTTGGCGTGAACGACCCGTTCGGGAATCCGTTCGCGATTGAAGTGGGCGAGTTTCTCCATCATCCAAACGTTTTGCAACAAAGCGGGACCGTGCGGCCCGGCGGTCTGGATGTTCTGGTTGTCAGCGACCGGTGCCCCG
>JAVBTU010000350.1:0-4586 GCA_031556015.1 Thermoguttaceae bacterium | reverse complement strand
CCATTCGCCGAGCCCCGCTCCGAGTTGATCGTAGGCGACGAGTTCTTCCGTTTGCGGGTTCGGTTCCTTGCGGTCCAAGTCGGCCACGGCCATCGGCACGACGATCTTCCACTGCGCACCCGTCACCGCCGGATGAAACCGCGAAAGTGTAAGCGACCCGATAACAGAACCAATACGCATTTGAAGGGAAAAGGGTTGAAGGGGAAAAGGGAAAAAGGGGAAAAGGAAAGGCGTTTACCTGTCCTCTGTCCTCTGCCCTCTGTCCTCTATTAAAAACTTTGGTATTTTTCTCATTCCGCCGGCCAGAAATGTTTTGACTAGCGACTGGAGTTTGAACGGACCGCTTCGGATCGGGTCGACGACGAGCAGGTTGGCGCCGATCTGGTCGGCGTCGGTTTTGAGCTTCGTCGGATCGCTTCCGAGAACAGCTCGAATATTCGCGTGCCGATTGGCAACGCACATCGCCGCCGCCGAATAGCCGGACAAGACGACGCAGGAAGTCGACTGCGAAAGGAGTTTTTCTTCCGCGGCGTCCATCGTCTTGAGAATGCAGTCGAAGGACGCCTTTTCGAATCCGTAATTTTTCGCGAGAAAATCGAACAGTGCCGTCGGTTCTTTTTTCTGCAGGTGAAGTGCAAGCCAGACGTTGAGTTTTTCGGCCCCGACAGTGATTGATTGTTGTTTTTCCGTAACCAGTTCGATCCCGCGTTTACGCAGTTCGTCTCGCACGGCGGGCGTGATCACGGCTTTTTCCGGGACGATCAATTTATTAGTGTCCCCGATTTTTTCAAGTTCCGCAAGCGAAACGACCCGGGACGCGATCCGGGGAATCGCTTCCGTTTTCGGCGCACCCTCCACCGTTTTCGGAGCGAGATCCGAAAGGATTTGTCGTACCAGAGAGTTGATGTCAATCGTTTGCATAATCAATTATATTTTCGCGCGTCGTTGATCATCCACGCACCCGATGATCGACCAGCGGATCGGGGTCGCTTGCGTGCCGACGGTTTCGGCCGTGAACTTGCCGTCGCTGCTGATCAATACGTTCATGCCCGCTCCGGCGCCGAGCGTGTCGATCGCCAGAACCGGATCGGCTCCTTCTTCCGGCTGAACGATCAACAGTTTCCAACCGGTCAGCGTCGGGTGTTTCACCGTCGAAGTCGCGTGTCCTATAATTCTCCCGGCAAGCATTTTTTTACGGAGCGGTAATAAACGGTCAGCGAAATGTCGATCGACACGAACAACAAATTCAAAATATACAGGTAAATGACGCCGTCGTAATGGAAAAACTGCTTGTGCAATATCCCGCATACGTATCCGGTAAGTACGATCCCGCCGAATACCAGGCTCTTCCCCTCCGTCCGTTTGGTCCGCCAAAGCGTGTAAATCGAAATCGGCCAACTGATGCCGAAGCAAATCAACATGCCGATTTCAAAAGGACTCATGGAGGGGAGAGGATTGAGGATAGAGGATGGAGGATAGAGGGGCTAATTCGGACACGAACACGGATTCGTTGTCGGATTGACGAATATCCGATTGCCGCCGACGTTCTTCCCTTCTTTCGTTAAGGATTTTTTTGACCCACTCGTCCTGAAAGGCGATTTCACGAGCAATTATTTGTTCGTGAAAAGTCGACTTCTCTTTACTTCTATTTGCATCGATATTCGACATGATTTCCTCTTCCAGATCACAACAAAGCGGGATCGTCTATTTCTGTTACGACGGTAATGGTGATGTGCGTTTTGCCCGACTTAATATGGGTTCGAGTCACCTTTTCCACATAATATCCGTCGTGCATTGCTTTTCTTGCTTCCGCTGCCGATTCGACTTCGATGACACCTCTGTCCGTGGTGTCGATCGAATAGTAAATATTGTTTTTCTCCATCGTCTATTTTTCCAAAATGTGGAGTGCGTCCACCAGTGCGCAGCGACGCTGTCTCGTGAACGTCAGCGGCGTCGTGATGCCTTCACCGGTCGGGCCGGCGATCGAGAACGATGGATAACCTTCCCCGCCGCCGCCGAGTCCCGCGGTGCAGGGGCCGTTCTTGACGAAAATCGTCGTTTCCAACGCCTTGCCCATCTTCGTCATGTTGTTGACGTTACTCGAATGGATGATCGCCGTGTGTCGGAAGCCGTGTTCGTACTTCTTCGCCAACGCAATCCCGTGATCGATGCAACGAACGCGAACGAACGGCAAAAATGGCATCATCTGCTCGACCGTGACGAACGGGTTGTGTTCATCCGTTTCTCCGAACAGCATTTCGACGGAATCCGGGATGTTTTTCCCGATCCCGGCGGCAAGCACTTTCGCGTCTTTGCCGAGGAATTCCCGGGCCGGAACGTCGTGTTTGTCTTTTCCTTCCCCGACGGACGTGATACCGTGTTGTGTCATCAGGTCGGTTTCGTCGGCGTTGAGACGAACCGCGCCGGCCCGCTCCATCGCTTGCATCATTTTTTCAAAAACGGAGTCGACGACGAACACTTCCTTCTCCGCGATGCAAAGCAGGTTGTTATCGTACGCCCCTCCGGCGATGATGCTGCGAGCCGCCCGATCCAGGTCGGCGGTTTCGTCGACGACGACCGGCGGATTGCCCGGCCCGGCGACGATCGCGCGCTTCTGCTGCGAAAGAGCCGCTTTCGCGACCCCGGGACCGCCTGTCACCACGATCAAATTGACGTCCGGATGTTTGAAAATGATGTCCGCCGATTCCAACGTCGGTTCGACGACGATCGTGATCAGGTTGTCGATTCCCATCTCCTGATAAATCGCGCGATTGAAACGCATGACGCCTTCGGCCGCTACACGTTTGCCGCTCGGATGCGGATTGACGACCAGCGTGTTGCCGGACGCGATCATGTTCACGGCGTTGTTCGCAATCGTCGGCAGCGAATGCGTGACCGGCGCCCCGGCGCCGATGACGCCGAACGGCGCGAATTCGATCACGGTCAACCCGTGGTCGCCACTGAAGACCTCGCTTTTGAGAAATTCGACGCCCGGGGCGTTGTAGCCGACGTTTTGCAGCTTGTCGATTTTGTGCGGCAGCCGCCCGATTTTCGTTTCGTTCATCTCCATCGTGCCGAGTTCGACGCTCTGCTCGATGCAGATTTTCCGGATGATCGAAAGAATCTTTTTCCGATCCGCGATGGTTCGTTTGGAGAGCTGTTCGTAAGCGTCTTTCGCGGCCGCGACGGCCTCCTTGGCACAGGTGAATTGCCCGAACCGTCCGGAATACCCGCCGACCGGAGTCAAGGCATTGGACGTGATGCGGGACAAAACTTCTTCGATGACGTTTCGGACGAGGGATTCGTTAATGGCGTGCATAATTATCAAGACGTCAGACGGGAGACGGCAGACATCAGGAATCTTGCTGTTCTCATCTTAGTCTTTTCCTCCGTTGATTCTGTTAAGTATTGTTTTCTTCAGTCCGTGAATCAGCATACCGATTTCGGAACACTTCTTCACTCCGAGGTTCATTTCGTTTTCTTCAAGGTATCCCAGACGAGCGGACAGGAGAAGTTGCGTTTCAACTTCCCGTAGCGATCCATTTGCGATCGCTAAAAAACGGACAAAGTCACCATCTGATTTTCGACCATGCCCTTCGGCGATGTTCGAAGGAATTGAAATGGAGGCTCGACGAATCTGCGAAACCAAACCATAAAGTTCACTTTTTGGAAATTTACTACTGACTCCATAAATATACTCCGCCAAATCCATGCTTTTCCGCCAAACGATCAATTCCCTAAATCCGCTTGTTGGCATGACACCTTATCTCCTGCAATCTGACGTCTGCCGTCTGACATCTACAACTCGACATTCGCCTTCCCCAGCGTCACGGCATCGACGATCCCGATGATCGTGGCGTCGACGGGAAGCGTTTTTGTTTCTTGTGTCAGACGGGCACTGGAGCCTTGGACGATCAGGACCATCTCTCCTTCGCCGGCGCCGACGGTGTCGACGGAGACGAGCGTTCGACCGGTCGAGACCATCTTCGATCGCGTTTCCGGATCGATCCGGTACGGCTCGACGACGAGCAGTTTCCGGCCGACCATGGCGTCGACTTTCTGCGTGGCGACCATCGATCCGACGACTTTGGCGATGAACATGGGGTGGACGGTAGAGGATAGAGGATAGGTTACTCGTGTGGGGCGTGTTGTGAATGAAAATACTCGCGGCAAACAATTCCATTGCGCAGGAGAGTTGCCGGGCGAGTCAGTATCTCCATCTCTTGCGGCGTCAATTTTGGGCTACGTCCTGTTTCGTTAATCGAATCACGTACTTTTTTTTGAACTTTCAAATACTGCAGGATGAGTTCTTCGGAATTGAAGTAATCTCCAAGCTCCTCGAATGTCAACGCATCCGTTCGTTGCTCAATGTCTTGTAATACGCTCATTGAAAAAAGGACTCATCCGTGATCTGCGTCGTGACGATTGTACGAACGACACAATCGCGTTGATAAATGGTGGCAAGCCTCACTTCGTTCACAAAATATCCTTCATGGAAATAATCTTCGGCGACATCCTTGTCCCAGACGTTTTTCGTAAATGATTTGCCGTCCGTGATCTCAAAAAACACTTCTTCCATCAGCGTT
>JAVBTU010000525.1:0-8032 GCA_031556015.1 Thermoguttaceae bacterium | reverse complement strand
TGCCATTGATCGTGATCGCGAGCGTTTGCTCGGCGGTTTCGCTGACCTGATCGCCGCCGGCCGCGGTCGTGACGCCGGCGTTGTCCATGACGGTGAACTTGATCGAAATCGATTCGGCCGTCGCGGCGGCACTAGTGGTCGCCTTGACCTTCAGTTGCGTGTAGCTGGACGATTCGGCGTCCCAAACGAGCGTGATGACCGTTCCCTGGGCGGTCGTCCAGACTTTGGTTTCGTTTTCACCGCCGGTCGGGTCGATCTTGGTGCCACCGACCGTGATCGACGTTTTCGCGTAGTTGTACGACAGTTTGTCGGCGGTGTTCGCGTCGGTCGCGATCAGGGCGGAATTCGCGTCGGCGGTACCACTGAGTTTGTACGTGTATTCGGCCGCGTTCGGATCGAACGTCTTCTTGACCCCTTCGGCGGTGAGGTTGACGACCGGCGTCTTGTTGACCGGATGGACGGTCACGCTGATCGACTTGTCGCCGTCGGTCTTGTTCGCGGTGGTGGCGGAGTCGTCCTGGACGATGAACTTGAACGTCACGGCGATGTCGGCGGCGCCTTTGGACAGGGCGACCTGCGCGGCGGTCGGCTTGAAGACGAGCTTGCCGCCGTAGAAGTTTCCGTCGGCGCCTTTCGTGCCACCTGTGTAGGTGAGCGTTCCCATGACGGTGTCACCGTTCTTGATCTCGATCGGATCGTACCCGTCCTTGGCCGTGTTGAGCGTGAAGGTGTAAGTCGTGTCGTACGCGACCACGGAGAACATCCGGTACGAGAAGGTCGTGCCGGGATTCTCGACCAGGTCGGCGACGTTCCACTCCACGGAGGAGTCCGTACTGGTCGCGTCGAGCGTTTTCGCTTCCGGGGCCTTGGAAACCGGTTGGGCGTGGTCGACCAAGGTAAACGTGTACGAGATTTCTAGCGGCGTCTGTTTTTCATCGCTGCTGGTCGCGCGGAACTTGATCGTGTACGTTCCGGCGGCGAGAGTCCCGGTGTCGTTTCCGTAATAAATCTTGTTGAGCGTCGTGGCGTCAAGTTGGAACGGTTTGACTCCTTCGACGGCCGTGCCGAGCTTGCTCGTGATGTCGGTCCAGGTCGTCGAAGCGCCGGTTCCGTCGAAAATCGCTTCGAGTTTGACGACGTTCGTCGTCGCGGTTCCCGAAATGTCGAGCACGGCGGTTTTCGTTTTCGTCGTCGCGGTGTCGGAGACGAGCCAGTTCGTGACGCCGGCCGTGACCGTCATCGCTTCGGTCGAGTTGAGCGAGGCGGTGACTTTTCCGGCCTGGGCATTGACGGTGACCCAGGACGATTCCATCCCGGAGACGATCATGTCGTCATTGTAATCGTACCAGGAACGATACTGCGATTTCGTCGCGTCGAAGTCCTTTTTGGTATAGCCGAGAGCCGACGCCAGCGTGTTGTAATAGGCAACCGTCTGTTCGTTGTAATTTCCGGTTCCTTGCGCGGTGGCGGCTTGGGAACGAACGCCGTCGAGCTTCGTGACCGTCCCGGACCCGGTTCCCTGGGTCGTGGAGTCCGCTTTTTCAAGGCCGGGCAGGAACACGTCGCAGGTGAACGAACCGTAAGTGCCGTCGTCCCCTTTGACTTGAATCTGGTAGCTTCCCTTGGGGAGCTTGACGACCACGGTACTCGAATCGGTGCCGTTGACGTCGTAGAGGTATTTGTCGGACGAAATTTCCTTGCCGTCGGAACCGAGCAGCCGGATCGCGGCCGGATCGAGTTTTCCCGAGTCCGTGGTCGCTTTGACCGTGATCCCCAAGGCCGCGGCGGCGTCGCTTTCGACGGTCAGGGCCAGTTGAGCGGTTTGCCCTTCGGCGACGGACGAGGCAATCGCTCCGCCGATGAGGCTGGTGATGGCGAGCATCTGCCGTTCTTCGAGAGGTTCGATCGACAGATTGACAAGAGAGTTTCTGGATTTCTTCGCGGCGGACGAAGCGTTTTCACGACCGAAAAACTTATGGAACATATTCATAGCTTCAAACCTTCTCGATTGAAAATTGAAAGTGGAAAATGAAGATCGGAGCGTCCCTCTTTCAATTTTCCATGTTTTTTAACGGTTTCAACGGTTGGTCAAACCAATATGCAGTAGAAAACTAATCATACTCCATTATGAAGCCGCACATTGATTGACATCTCATCCCTATCTAACGGCATTTTCAGGGTGGGTTGTGATTTAAACTCACGGCGAAATCGAGGATAGAACGAAAGAATTTTACGAAAGACAAGTAAAATCCGGACAACCGGAACCTGCTTTCAAAACAACCCATTTTGCGTATTTTACCCACCATGCGCATGAGTAACAACAGGAGGACCTCTCGAATGAAAAGAGAAAACCCGCGAATTTTGATTGAATTGCATGAAGGAAGTCGCAACTACCGTTTCGTCGCCGGCGCAGCCGGATTGGTTCCCCGATTTTTCACGATTTCAAGAGAAGCGAAGGAAAGCGGCGGTCCGGTGGAGGGGATTTTCGCGGTTGTGCATTCTTTGTGGGAAGGTTAGCCCCGTCGCATGCGGCGGGCAGCACGCAGCCGCTCACGACGGTTCGCAGGCGAACCGGCTAACTTATTTTTCCTCTTGACAAAACCCACGATTTTTCGCACGATCCGCCGTTGGCAAAATTTACAGCACTCCGCTCTTGAAAGATCATGCGACGAATCCTTTTACTGACCGCTTTTTTTCTTCTTTCCCGTGGAATGACGACTGCGCAGGAAACCGACTACGGCTTTTTCGCCCAGCCACAAAACAGGTCGGAGAAGAGCAAGCCGATTGCCGCGACGATTCCGACGTTCCCGCAGGAATCGTCTCCGGTCGTCAACGACAAGCCGATCGGGGCACTGCTGCTGAAAACCGGGTACATGGTCGTCGGGGAAGCGACGCTGGAAAACAACGTCTACAATGTCACGGGCGCGAAAGGAAAGCCGCGAATCCCGGCCTACAAAGTCGAGTATGCGGGAGAAGATCGCTTCGACATTTATCGCCATAAGCGCGACAAACCGGAAACCGCTTCCTATGACGGTACGTTCGCGCTGGCCAAATGGTGTTCCGTCAACGCGATGTACGACGAAGCGATCACGGAATTCCAGAACTGCAAATCTTACGTTTCGTATTTGCCGCAGATCAAGTTGCTCGACAAGGAGATCGCCACGGTCGAGCAGATGAAAATCAACGCTGAAAAGCGACTCAATGCGGAACTGGCCGTGGTCGGCTCGGTCGCTTCCACCGAACACGGCGGCGTGGAAACCCAGGACGATTCCTTCGACTACCGCAGTTGGGGGCTGGTCGTCGAACCGAAGGTATTGGAAAAGTTCAAGAAAGACGTCCAGCCGCAGTTGTTGAAACGTTGCGCCGCGGCCGATTGCCACGGTTCGAATTCCCCCCAGGAATTCCGGCTCAACGTGCCTCTACAAAAATATTCGACCGCCGAGGCGACGATGCGCAACCTCAAAGCGACGTTCGATCAGCTCGATTTTCAACAACCGACGGCGAGTCCTCTGTTTGTCAATCCGCAAAAAGAACACGGAGGGACGAAAGCGATTTATACCCGACAGACGAAAAGCCAGCTCACGCCGATCTTTCAATGGGCGCAGCTCGTTCCCAACACGATGCCCGATTTCGTCGATAAATATCTCGCTCAAAAGCAGGAGAAAACGTCCGCTCCGAAACCGGCGATGGTCCAGGCGAAATATTCCGAAGTTCGTCAGCCTTTGGAATACGATCCGATCGAACAGGCTTCACACGAACAGCCGACTGTGGTCAACACCGATTTCTCCTTTTTCAACAGGGACAAACCCGTCGAGCAAAAAATCGAGTTGGCGCCGAACGAAAACCGTTTTCGCACTCCGATTGCGGCCCCGGTCAAAATCGACGCTCCCCGAAAGCCGGTGCAAGCGAAAGATCCGTTCGATCCGAGTTTGTTTAACGAGAAGTATCCCCGCTGAATCCCTCGTTAGCGGCGGGGCTTGCCCCGCGTTTGTGAGGTGTAGGTCGACGATTATTGAAAGCATGCGCCGTTCCGCAAGTTGCGCTGCGCTTCACTTGCGGCTCTTTCAGTTTCCACTATGGAAATCTTTTCCGGAGCGTCTACATTCTTGAAAGTTCCTTAAACCGGTTTCAAGAATTTTCTTATGTCAGACCACAGTTTATACCAAGCGGTGTACCGTTATGCGGTTCGCTTGCTTTCCGGCTCGCAAATTGCCCAAGATATCGTGCAGGAAACGTTTCTCCGTTTAAGCACGCTGAAGGAGCCGCCGGAAAACGAGCGGGCTTGGCTGTATCGGACCGCGAGAAATCTCGTGATCGACCATTACCGTAGATCGAGTCGGCAATCCGCCGAGCCGCTTCCGGAAAGCGCAACGCTCGTTCATCCGGCGGTTCTGGTCGAACAGAAGGAGCAAATTGACATGCTGAACGAAAAAATCAACGAACTTTCGCCCAGGCACCGGGAAGTGTTGCGGCTGAAGTTCCAGGAGAACCTCAAATACGCCGAAATCGCCGAGGTCATGAACGAGCCGATCACGACCGTCGCGTGGTTGATCCACGAAGCGATTAAAAAATTGCGGGAATCTTTTTCCAATCACCGTTAACGCCCCGTTAGCGCCGGGGCTTGCCCCGGGCTGAATCTGGGAAACGCCGACCGTAACCAAGCATAACGCGGGGCAAGCCCCGCCGCTAACATAATAAATCAACCCACCACATAATCATGACCGAATACAACGACCCGAAATGGACCGCGTTCGCGCTCCGGGAACTGCCCGACGACGAAATGCGGGACCTCGAAATACTCGTCGCCGACGATCCCGACCTGCAAAAGGAAATCGACGCCATCCGCGACGCCGCTGAACAAATCAAAAAAACGTTCGAAAACGAACCGGTCCCCGCGATCAACGCGACTCCCAAGAAACGAAAATGGTACCGCATCACGCTGCTCGAAGGGGGCGTTTGCTGCGTCGTGCTGCTGATGCTGGTCGCATTGCTCATGCCGGCAAGCCAAAGCGCTCGCTCCAAACCACAATACTCGATCGGGCTTCCGAAACCGATGTGGACGAATCAGAAGCCGATTGATCTTCCGCAGGAGTTGGAGATGAACGTTTTGCCGGATCTTGACATCATGCTCTTCGAAGGAAAGCCGGCACCGGTCGGCGTGCGGGAAAGAACCGAAAATCTGGAACGTGATGCCAGCGATATCGCCGGACGGCCAGCTTTATTACCGCCACTGGGACTTCCGGACCCGAATCCTTCTTCGGGAATCTATTATCAAAACGCAATCGGTGGAGTCGCCATCGATGATGCGGGTAAGCTATCAAAAGGGAAAAATTTCGCGAAAGAAATGAAAAAAGCCGATCGGGCGTCAGTTCCCTTTGAGCAAAATTCTTTTTCCATGGCAAATCCGGAATTTGGTAATTATAGTGTCGAGGATGCTCGTCATTTTGGAGGCGTCAAGCTCATGGTCGAGCCGAAAATTATCGTTCAAAGAGAAGAGGAAATGTCCCGCGAAAAATCGGCCACTGCCAGTGTTCTGGAAAGAACCAATAATCTGGAATCTACTGAACGAGTACAGGCGATGGACCAAATACGCGATGTCGCCGGGCCGCCTGGGATTGTACCGCAAATTGGAATTCCAACGACTACTATTAGAGATGGTGTTGCAATCACAACATACTCTGGATACGAATCTAGTGAAAAAACAGACGAAAACAGTGTCATTGGTACGTCTGAATCAGCAGCATTGGATGTTCGTCAAAAATATGAATTACCGCAAGACGCTTACGATCTCGAAAATTCCGCCCGATTCACCGAGTTCGTGGAGAACGCGTTTCTCAAACCGCAGGACGCTCCGTTTTCGACGTTTTCGATCGACGTTGACACCGCGTCGTATTCCGTGATGCGGCGGGCGATTCAAAGCGGGCAGCGGCCGCCGAAGGATTCGGTTCGGCTCGAAGAGTATGTGAATTACTTCAAGTACAATTACCCCGAGCCGACCGACGGGAAACCGTTCGCGACCCACGTCGAAGTCGCGCATTGCCCTTGGAATCCGGCGAACCTGCTCGCTAAAATCGGGATCAAAGGAAAAGAGATCGCCCGGGAAGAACGACCCGCTTTGAATCTCGTTTTTCTCGTCGACGTCTCCGGCTCGATGGAAGGTTCCAACCGGCTGCCGTTGGTCCAACATGGTCTCACGGAACTGGTCGAAATGCTCCAGGACCGGGACCGGGTCGCGATCGTCACGTATGCTGGGGAATCGAAAATCGCGTTGCCGTCGATTTCCGGACGGGAAAAGCAGGCGATCCTCGATTCGATCACCGCGCTCTCCGCCGGTGGTTCCACGGCGGGCGCGCAAGGGATCCAGACCGCGTACGAAGTCGCCCGAAAGAATTTCACCAAGGACGGCCAGAACCGCGTGATTCTCTGCACCGACGGCGATTTCAACGTCGGCGTCACGGACAACACGCAGCTCGAAGCGATGATCCAGAGCGAAGCGAAAAGCGGCGTTTTCCTCACCGTGCTCGGCTTCGGGATGGGCAATTTCAAGGACGACCGTTTGAAAATCCTTTCCAGCAAAGGAAACGGCAATTATGGGTACATTGACACCATCGAAGAAGCCCGGCGACTGCTCGTGGACAACCTGACCGGAACGCTGATCACGATCGCCAAGGACGTAAAAATCCAGGTCGATTTCAATCCCGGCAAGGTCGCCGCGTATCGGCTGCTCGGTTACGAAAACCGCAAGCTCGCCGACCGCGATTTCCACGACGACACGAAAGACGCCGGCGAAATCGGGGCGGGACACACGATCACCGCGCTGTACGAAATCGTTCCGGTCGGCGGCGTCATTCCCGGCGAGGATCGCGTCGATGCGTCGCGGTATTCGACGGAACCGGCCCCGGTCGAAGGGAAGAAAACGGAAACGCCGTCGGAGCACGCCGACGAATTGATGTTCGTGAAACTGCGGTACAAGCAGCCCGAGGCGTCGTCGAGCGAGTTGCTCACGTATCCGGTCGCGGATGCGCCCCGGGAAATGTCGAACGATTTCCGTTTCGCCTCGGCCGTCGCCCTGTTCGGAATGCTCCTGCGTGACAGCCAATACAGCGGCACCGGCAACTTCGCAACCGTCCGCGAACTGGCGACCCGCGGAGCCGACGAAGACAAATACCGCAAGGAGTTCGTGGAAATATTGGAAAAAGTGATAAGTGATAGGTGATAAGTGATAGGGCTTTCGCCAGAAAGTTTTATGCCGGTTTTGTCATCCTGAGGTACTCCGAAGGATCTGGTTTCAAGCGGAGTTCGCAACTCAATGCGTGTTGGCCGGATTCACCTGATTCTTCGCTTTTTGTGTACACTGCGCTCAGAATGACATCATTTCTCACTCGAATATTTTCGGCATTTTACTTTCTGGCGAAAGCCTAGCTGTACTGTGCAAGTTATAGTCGTCGATTTTTTCGCCTTGGGGCGAGAAATCCACGTGCCTTGTAATGGTAAAAATACGCCAATTCTCGACGGAGGTTCTTTTGTTCGATATTCCAGTTCGCCCAATCGGGGGAAATTCGCGTCGCATGGCGTCGCAGTTGCTCCCCCAAAAGCACGCCGCACATCGGAACCGTCAACGACGGGCTCTTTTTTTTGAACGCAACGTCTCCTTCGTCGGGAAAAACGCCGCCAACAACGCCAACGCCATGTGGTGATGCCAGCCCGGCCAGCTTTGAACTTCGTACTCCGCCAAACCGCACTCGTCCTTCGCCCGACGCTGAATTCCCGCTACAAGGCAATCCTCCACGCGACGAGAACCCAAAATCGCCCGCGCCAACTCCGACATTGGCACCCTGTGGTCCGCGTTGCTCAAGTAATAATCGTACTGCACGCCGTTCGTTTCCGGACGCTCCACCACGATCAGCCATTCCGCTTCGCCGCTCCCATTCTCGCGGGAGGAACAGTTTGCCGTTGACGAGGACGTGCTCCTTTCGCGTCACGTAAGCGAGGAAGGTGCCAACCTGTCCGTTGTCGACCTTGCCGAAGCGTC
>JAVBTU010000056.1:0-6028 GCA_031556015.1 Thermoguttaceae bacterium | reverse complement strand
TAAGAAGAGAGTAATCCAAGGATTATTGGGCTACGAACAAGACCTGTTTTGTGAAAAGACGCAGAATAGGCAAAACATACAATCGGAGATGTGCCCTTTCCGGAATTGGATTGTTTGAGATTTACGGCGGAAACCTTGGATGTTTTCCGACAGCACTCCTCAGGAGATAGAAATGCGAAGCAGCTTAGGACAAATCTTTTTATGCCTCATTGCGGGGGTCTGTCTTTCGACGACCGCGTTGGGACAAGCGAGAAATCAGGGCGCCATACAACAGGCCGATTATTGGCAAGCCTCGACGAACAAAAATTCGGTCTACCAGACCGTGGGCCATTCCCAAGGGGCCGATTGCGGATGTAATCAGCAACCCGCCCCGGTTCCGACCTCTGTGATCAGTCACGCGTCCGGTACGGTCAGCCATGCGGCGCCGACGGCCACATATACGACGGCCGAATGCGATACCTGCGGACCTTCCGAGGGTTACGGCGGCTACGAAGCCGGTTGTTCGACCGGCGGTTGTTCGACCGGAACCTGTTACACCGGCGGTTGCTCGACCGGCGGTTGCGGCATGGGAATGGACGTCGGTTGCGGATACGATCCTTGCGGAACGTACGAGATGGGCTATCCCGGTTGGAATCCCTGTCAGGCGAATCAGTGGTTCGTCACCGGTTGGATTCAACAGGGGGTCACGATCAATCCGTACTGGCCGAAAGGGAAATTCAACGGAACGCTCCGCTACAACGATCGCGCGAACGATTACCAGATGAACCAGCTTTACCTGACCGCCGGACGCTCGGTGAATTCGGAAGCGTGCAACTGGGATATCGGCGGCCGGGTCGACCTGCTTTACGGTACCGATTATTTCTTCACCAGCGCCCTCGGCTGGGAAACGGAAACGACCGGAATCTATGGCGGCGACGTTTTGGACCCGACCGGTGCGAAGCTGAAATGGAACGACAACGACGGCCCCCGACGCGGAGGAACCGCCGCTTTGTACGGACTGTCGATTCCGCAGTTGTACGGCGAAGTTCAGGCCCCGATGGGAACGAACGTCAAACTCGGGCATTTTTACTCTCCGATGGGTCATGAGTCGGTTATGGCGACGCAGAACTTTTTCTACTCGCACTCCTACTCGATGATGTACGGAGAACCGACGACTCTGACCGGAATGTTGCTTTCCCAGCGGATCACGCAGAACTGGACCGGGTATTTCGGCCTCCATCGCGGTTGGGACAAGTGGGACACGCCGATCGACAATGTTTCCTACCTTGCCGGAGCGAAGTGGGAAAACATTTATCGGACGACCAGCCTCGGTTTCCTGATCAATACGGGCACCGACGCTTACGACAACTCGACGTTCCCGCGCTCCAAGGCGAATCGGACGACCTACAGCTTGATTTTCAGTCATCAGCTTTCGCCGAACCTCCACTACGTTCTCCAGCACGACCTGGGAATCGATGAAAACGCGGCCGTGGACAGCAAGGGTAACGCATTGGATGGAAAATGGTACTCGATCAGCCAGTACATTTATCTCCAGTTGACCGATACGTTGGCGTTCGGTTGCCGGGCGGAATGGTTTAAGGATGAAAATCACTCCCGCGTCCTCAAACCGGCGATTCCGGTCGACCAGATCAAGGGAGATGATTACGTCGAACTGTCGCTCGGCATGAACTGGAAACCGACTCCGTTCATCATGCTTCGTCCGGAAGTTCGGTGGGATTGGGCCAACGGACGCGAGATCGACGTCATGGGGACCAAGATCACCGGCCCGTTCGGCGACTACGACAGGACCAACCAATTCACCATCGGCACCGACCTGGTGATCACCTTCTAAGCGAAAAAGTCGAATTAAGCTGCGACTCGCGAAACCCCGGATGAAAGTCCGGGGTTTTTTAGTGCTTGATCCCACCGGGCAGAGATTCGTTTTTTTGGACGGCCCGAAACCCGCAGAGGCGGCATTTCCAGGCTCGTGTGAAACTGTACCGGGCCATTTCCCAGTACTGCACCGGATCCAGCCTCGAATCGGTTTCGCAATCGAGTTCCACGTAATTCCCTCGTTCTTCAAGGCAATTCGGGCAAAACTCGCAGAAATCTTCCAGTTCGTACACGCCAGTGGTTTCGTCTTTCTCGAAACGCAGGGAAAAATCTTCGATAAACTCCTGCCATAAGGAATTGTTCACCGCCCAATCGTCTTTTTGTTCCATCTCAGACATCCCGGGAACGATTCGATGCTCGCTTCCCGTGATCAAGGCGTCGTCAATCGTTTCCACGTCCGTAAACGCAACTGAAAGCACCGGCAAGTCGAAAAGCGAACGGATAAAATCGGGCAATTCCCCGAGGGAGATCGGATCGAGCGGTCGAACCGCAGCCCGATAGGAATCGCCGGTCTTGTGGTCGAATCCATAGAGTCCGCGCTCTGCGTAAAACTGGAGCGTCTGGTCGTCCGATTCGAGGTCGCTCGTCAGGTTTTCGGAAAAGTGCTCGAAATACAAATTGAGAATCGAGTTGCCGGCCTGGGAAAGTTGCGGCGGAACGGCCTGCGAGCCGCCGGAGCAGAAAACCGCGATCCGTCCGGTCCGATCGACGCCGAACCAAAAAAGATCGACCGACCGCAGATCGTCGTTCTGGTAATACATGATTTCGCGCGGGTTGAAGAGAAGGTTTCACGACACGCAGCAAGTCTATCACTTCCCCTTCCGATAAGCAACTCATGGTCGCAAAAATCAGAGCCGCGCACGTAGTAAGCGGTATTGTGGTAGCCAACATAGGATCGCTTATGGCGAGTGCGGCTCTGATTTTTGAAGTAAATCCCGAAGGATCGCGTTGATTTCCGCCGGGTGCGTCAACACGAGCAGATGTCCGCCGCGCTCGATGCGGATGTCCGGGGTCGTCGACCGGATCGGCAGCAGCGGGTCGCGGGTTCCATGGACTTGCAGCGTTTCCAATTCGGGAGCGATCAAACCTTTGGAGAGATACGCCCAGTCGAGCATCATCCTCGTCAAACGGACCAATCGGGTCGTCGGAGTTTGAGCGAATTGTCGAACGACCTCCGGATCGATTCTATGACGCCAAAAGGCTTGAAAAAGCAACAGGAAACGAGCGAAGAGCCGGAGAAGAAATTGCACGATCCAGGACAACGGAGGACAAAAACGCCCCAGCAGCCAGGCGGGATAATATCGGCGCGGAAATTCCTTCGGGTTGCGTACCGTACACAATAACAGACACTTTGACGCCCCGAGTCGCTTCGCGACGTATGGCGCGATCATGCCGCCGAGGGAAAGCCCGCAAACAATCGGCGGCGGCGTAAACGGACCGAGCGAATCCGCGAAGCGAACGGCGTAGTTTTTCAACGTTTCCCCGGGCAACGGATCGATCCAATCGACGGCGACGCTCCCCGGAAACGCGGCTGTTTGAAACTTGAACAAACGAGAATCGGCGCCGAGGCCGGGGAGGAAAATCAGGTTCATGTCAACGAGTCGAACAATCTCCGCAAGAATCAGAGCCGCGCACGTAGTAAGCGGTATTGTGGTAGCCAACATAGGATCGCTTATGGCGTGTGCGGCTCTGAATAGGACACATGTACGGCGGTATGGCAGATTAGCGGTTCACCATCTCAACCACTCAAAATTGACAATTATGTCGCCATTATCATCCGGGCGGCTCATAAACGACCGAAAGCGGTGTCCCTCGCGGTCTACATCGAAGTCCGATCCATTTTCGTGAGTTGGGACATCGAACCAATCATAGTCCTTTTCAAAGAGAAAGGAAGGCTTTGTTTCTTTTGATCGAGGAAACTCCGACTCGGGAAAAAGGAGTTTTAAGTCGCTTTCCGGTACTTTAAACGTTGCCAGGAAATAATCATCTTGGAAACCGCTGTGGTAAACGTCATGACCCCACTGAATGGATTCGGGAAATGTCAGATTCAATCGTTTTTCGACACAAGAACGAAATTCGGAGCGACGCATCTGATTTTCATGTTCGACCTCACCCATCGAATTCAGCGACAAAACGCCCAAGAGCCCCAATAGAGCATAACACACGATGAGTAGAACGAGAGTTATTACCGCAATTTTCGCGATAACTCGTGCGCGTGTGTTAGCATTCGCTGATTGTTTTATAGCGTTTTGAGGGGCGGAAGTCGTCTCATTCATGATATTTATCGTGTTCCGCAAGTTACGCTGCGCTTCACATGCGGCTCTTTCAATGCTGTTCGATTCTTCCACCAGATAAAAATACCGAGACCGCTGATCATTACGCGAGAGAACATGTCTGTTGCGAAAATTATGATTACAGGGACATTCTCCGGAAAAAAGAAAACGAAGCTCGATGTATCCAACGAAAAACGACCGGTGAGAAACCAAAGAATCGGGGCGAGAATTGCCAAACCGTAGAACCGGATTCCAAAATACGAACATCCGCCAAACAGTAAGCCGATGATCAAAAGAATACTGAACCAAGGGTTCGGTGGTGGAATCATCCAATACTGCCGTTGAGTGTCCACGATGTTGAGTAAGGCCGTCGGGAGAAGAGCGAAAAGGAGCAGGAAGATCAACACTCCATATCCCCGGGATAAAGCGCGAAGATATTCGTTTTTGAACAGAAGATCATATTCAACGGATAAATCGATAACTTTGTTGCGAAATATCGGACGAAAAACACGCCGAACGCTCGGTCTTGCCAAAACGGAAGTTCCCCAAAGTCCGATCAAGCAAGTGGGCGTCAACCCCCAAAGGAGAATACTGATGGGAATTTCGACCTCTTTATGTTGCCGTATATCCAAGTAATGTCGTGGTTCGTAATCGGCAAAATAGGGAGCTATGTAAAGGACGTCTTCCGTTTGAACAATGGGATCATACCACGTTCCGGGAAAGTGTGGATCCAACATCTGAGGTAAAAAGAAGAAGACACAAATGATCGGAGCGAGCAAGACCAAAGGATAGCAACGCCGAAAAATTACCAGTATCGAAAAAAATAAAACGATGCCAAAAGGAAAATAAACGGGTATTCCAAAGAATGAGTAGCCCCATTGTGGAAGGAGCAAAAAAGTATCAATCAGATGCTCGAAGGAATATGGCAATGCCGCGAAATATTGTGTCAACCAACATACTAACGGTATCAGCCAGCAGACGGCGACGACCAAGAGAGAATACCCCACGAGAAAAACGGAAGCCCGAGCGCGAGCTTCCTGGATGTTATCTGTAGTGTGATTCATGTCGATTGGTGTTCCGCAAACTTCGCTGCGCTTCGTGTGCGGCTCTTTAAATGCTGTTCGATTTTTCCCGCCGCGCTCGAATATTCTTGATTGCTTGAGCGGCGAGAATGACTCGCCCCTGCTCGATCTGCTTATTGCCGAGGGCAAGAATTTTCAGCAAAGCGAGCGTTTCGCGGGATCGTTCGTAGCTGTCGTAATCGAGAAGAACCGCCTTCGCTTCACCGTTTTGCGTGATGATGAGCGGTTCCCCACCTTCCGCGAGAGAACCGACGATTTCGGCGGCGTACGATTTCAGGTAGCTGACCGGTTTAGTACGTTCTGACGGTTTCATGTGCGGGTCTTTATTCGGAATCGGCGGGCGGTTGTTGTTCTTCCTGCTGTTTCGCTTCGGCGCGTTTGGCTTTTTGCTCCTCTTTTTTGCGGCGTTTTTCCTCGGCGGGATCGACCGCCTGGACGCGACCGAACAGTTGCGCCAAGTCGCCGAAACTACGCATCGGTTCCTTGCCTTTCTTCATTTCCTCGGAAATCGGGGCGAGCACTTTTTCCTGCGGCGCGGAAACGTATGTTTTCGGTTTACCGTCGTAGCGCCCGCCGCGATCCCGACCACCGCCCCGGTTGCGGTCCCGTCTCTCGCCGGAAAATTCGCGACGGTGACCGCCTTGACCGCCTTGTCCCCCCTCTTTCGGTTTATTGTCCCGGCCCCGGGGACCGCGATCGCGGTTGTCGCGATTTTCACGAGGCTTTTGGTCCCCCCCCTCGGTTTTTTCGCGGTCCCGACGCGGTTTGCGGTCGTGTCGCGGCTCGAACGTTTTTTCCGTA